>WFRT01000151.1 GCA_015486445.1 Pseudomonadota bacterium
CCCCGGCAGACGCCCCCGGAAAACAAATTAATAGTTTGAATTTTCAGGCATTAACTGCTATTAGAGCCGCCGCGTACAAAGACAAAAAAAATGGTAACTACTCAGCTAAATTCCCTCTCCCCTCTTTCAGGAGGGGGCGGGGGTGGTTTTTCGGAGCGGTTTCGGAAAGATTTCGTTGTTTTTCCCAGCAAGCGGGAGCCCATAAGCATTGCAACTGTCTGAGCGTAGCGAGTTTTGCAATGCGGGCGGAGCGAGCGTAAGGAAAAACAGAAATCTTAACGCTTAGCGAAGAAAAGCCGCGCCCGACCCCGTATTCGGCTGAACAGTTACAAAAAAATAATCTCAAACAATCACCAACAGGAAAAATTTATCGTGCAGCAACAAGTTTTCAGCGACACCCGATTCAACGAGCTAGAAATCCCCGAAATTGTATTGGAAGGCATCCGTGAGGCAGGTTATGAATTCTGCACCCCGGTCCAGAAAGAGGTCCTGCCCCGGGCCTTAAAGAATGAAGACATCGCGGCCCAGTCCCAGACCGGGACCGGCAAAACCGCCACTTTTCTCATCACCCTTCTGACCCGGCTGGTGGAGTCGGGTAACAAGAAAAAAGACCGGCGCAACGACGAGGGCAGCTCCCTGCCCCGGGCCCTGATCCTGGCCCCGACCCGCGAACTGGTCGTCCAGATCGGCCAGGAAGCCGAACTCCTGGCCCGGCCGGCCGGCATCCGTTTTCAGACCATCTACGGCGGTGTCGACTACGAAAAACAGCGCCGGGCCCTGGTCAGCGACCGGGCCGACGTCATCGTCGCCACCCCGGGCCGGCTCATCGACTACCTCAAACAAGGCGTCATCTTTCTCAAGGAGATCGAGGTCCTGGTCATCGACGAGGCCGACCGGATGTTCGACATGGGCTTCATCCCCGACGTCCGCTGGCTGCTCCGGCGCTGCCCGCCGGCCGAGAAACGGCAGTCCCTGCTCTTTTCCGCCACCCTGTCGGCCAAGGTCATGGAACTCGCCTACGAACACCTCAACATCAGCGAAGCGGTCAACATCAATCCCGAGCAGATCACCGTCGACAAGATCAAACAGACCCTCTACCATGTCGGCCGGGATGAAAAACTGGCCCTGCTGTTCGGCATCCTCAAACGGGAACAGCCCGAACGCAGCCTGATCTTTACCAACACCAAGCGCATGGCCGAACGGCTCGAAGGCTACCTCAAGGCCAACGGCTACGCCGCCGCCTGCCTGACCGGCGACGTGCCGCAGAAAAAACGCCAGGCGACCCTGGAAAAATTCAAGGAGCATAAACTCCAGTACCTGATCGCCACCGATGTCGCCTCCCGCGGCCTCCACATCGAAGCGGTGACCCATGTCTTCAACTTCGACCTGCCCCAGGACCCCGAAGACTATGTCCACCGCATCGGCCGCACGGCCCGGATCGGGGCCTCCGGCACGGCCATCGCCTTAGCCGGGGAAGAGGACGCCTTCTATCTCGAACCGATCGAAAAACTGATCGGCTACAAAATCCCGATGGAATGGGCCGAGGAAGAGGATTTTGAGCGTGATTTCAAGCGCCCGGCCCGCCGCCAGGAAGGCCGTTACGGCGACCGCGAACGCGGTTCTTCCTCCCGTTCCCGCTCCTCCCGCTCCGGCGGCAGCCGCAATGGCGGGCGCGGCCGCGCCGGCGGACAGGACTCCCGACGCCGGTCGTCAGAGCGTAAGACCAGCAACCAGGAATCGGGCGGCGGCGCGGCCCCCAGCCGGAAAGACAGCGGCCCGAAGCGGCGCCGGCCCAACCGGGAGCAGGCTCCGGACCAGGCCGCGGCCAGTCCGGGACAGAGCCGGAAACAACCCGCAAAACCGGAGACCGGAGAAGGCTCGGGGAAAAACTCCCGGCGGCGCCGACGCCGGCCCCGCCAGTCCGGCAGCCAGACCGCCGCGCCGGCCGCGGCTGCCCCGGCTGCGGCCCCGGAAAAAGCTTCGCCGGCGACCGCCGAAGTTCCGGCCACCGGCAAAAAGAAAAGCGGTCTGCTGGACAAACTGACCGGTTTCCTGCGCGGCCGGAAATAAAAGCCGGCGGCCGCATCGCAACCTCCACGGCCCGGGAAAAGTAAAACCTTCCCGGGCTCTCAGGCGGTTTTCACGATGAACAGAAAAACCATTTTCCGCATCCGCTTCCAGACCGATGAGCGCCGCTACTCGCTGCTCGCCCGAAGTGTCCACGACTCGGAATTCTTCGGCTTTGTCGAGATCTCCGGCATCATCTTTAACGATGTCGACCGGCTCATCGTCTCACCGGAAGAGGAGTCCCTGCGCAAAGAGTTCACCGGGGTCGAAAGCATTGCCGTCCCGCACCAATACATCCGCCGGATCGACCGCCTCCGCGAAGGTCCCGAAACCGGAGGATCGTATCTCAAGATCGTCGATCAGCCAAACCGAAAACAACCAAAGGAGTAAACCATGCACGAACACCACGACCACGGCCCCTGCAGCAACCACGGCCATTGCCACAGCTGTTCCGGCCACCAGGAAGCGATGAGTTTCAACGAGAAGCTGAACCTGCTGTTGAACCACTGGATCGAGCACAACGAATCCCACCAGACCGACTACAAGAAATGGGCGCTCCAGGCGCGCGAAGAGGGCCTGGGCGAAGTCGTGGAAAAGATCCAGGAGGCGATGCGGCTTTTCCAGGAGGGCAACCAGCGCCTGCGCCAGGCCCAGCAGATCCTGATGATGGACTAGGCCGGGCCGTAGCGGCCGGAACCCCCAACCGGGATTTTCCCCTCAACCCCGTTCAGACGATTGAATCGACTATGAGCAGCCAGGTATTAAACGAACTCGAGACCCGCGGCCTGATCTACCAGTGCACCGACCACCCCGGGCTGGCCCGCCTGCTGGAGAGCGGGCCGCAGACCTTTTACATCGGTTTTGACCCGACCGCCGACAGCCTCCACATCGGCAGCCTGATCCCGATCATCGTGATGATGCATTTCCAGCGTGCGGGCCACCGGCCGATCGCCATCCTGGGCGGCGGCACGGCCATGGTCGGCGACCCCAGCGGCAAGACCGAAATGCGCCAGATGCTGACCCCGGAACAGATCGCTGCAAACGGTCGCGGCATCGCTTCCCAACTGGCCCGCTTCCTGGACTTCGGCAGCGGCGGCTGCCGCCTGATCAACAACGCCGACTGGCTGGCGGAACTGAAATATGTCGATTTCCTGCGCGAGATCGGCCGCCATTTTTCGGTCAACCGGATGCTGACCGCCGAATCCTACCGCCAGCGCCTCGAAACCGGGCTTTCATTCATCGAGTTCAATTACATGCTGCTCCAGGCTTACGACTTTCACGTCCTCTGCCGGGATGAAAACTGCCGCCTGCAGATGGGAGGCCAGGACCAGTGGGGCAATATCGTTGCCGGCATCGACCTGATCCGCCGGACCCAGTCCCGGGAGACCTTCGGTGTCACCTTCCCGTTGCTGACCACTGCGAACGGGGAAAAATTCGGCAAAACCGCGGGCGGCGCGGTCTGGCTTTCGGCCGAAAAAACCCCGGTACTCGATTTCTACCAGTTCTGGCGCAACTGTGAAGACCACGACATCGAAAAACTTTTAAGCTTTTTTACCTTTCTGCCCTTGGACGAGGTCAGGGCCCTGGGACAGCTTCAGGATCGGGACATCAACCGGGCCAAGGAGATTCTCGCCTACGAGGTCACCGCCCTGGTCCACGGCCACGAGGCGGCGGCGACCGCCTTTAAGACCGCAGTCAGCCGCTTCGGCAGTGCCGACCCCGAACAAAAGATACCGACCTCCTCCCGGATTCGCGAGCTCGGCACGGCCGGCGCCGTGGCCATGCCGACCCTTAAGCTGGGAAAAGATGAACTCACCGCCGGGATCAGCCTGGTCGAGCTTTTTATCCGGGCGGGCCTGGGCAAGTCGAAGGGACAGGTCCGGCGCCTGATTGAACAGGGCGGCGCCTATCTCAACGAAAAAAGGATTGCGGCCGACCGGCAGCTGGTCGAAGCGGACTTCAAAGACGGCAGGCTGGTGATCAAGTCGGGCAAGAAAAGGTTTTACCAGGTGGTTCTGCGATAAACCTCCCGGCACCGTCGGCGCCGCGAGAAAACAACCTCATTCAGCTTACGGAGTGGAACATGAAAAAAATAATCGCCATCTGCCTCATGCTGGTCTTCTGCAGCAGCCCGCTTTGGGCCGGGGAGCTGACCGGCACCCTCAAACAGATCAACGAAACCGGCAAAATCAGGATCGGCTTCCGCAAGGCCCAGCCGCCGATCTCCTTCCTCAACCCCCAGCACCACCCCGACGGCTATTCCCTCGATCTCGGCCGGCGGATTGCCGCCCATATCGCCCAGAAACTCGGGAAGAAGATTGACATCGAATACGTCCCGGTAACTGCGGCCAACCGTTTCAAGGCCCTGGCCGACAACCGCATCGACCTGCTCTGCGGCGCCACCACCAAGACCCTGACCCGTTCCGAAATCGTTGATTTCACCCAGCTGAGCTTCGTCACCGGCGCCGGTTTCATGACCCTGCGGGGCACCAGGCTGGCCAATAATTTTACCGGCAAGAAGATCGGGGTCGTCAAAAAAACGACCACCATCCTGCGTCTGCGGGAAATGCTGCAGAAAACCGGGGCCCAGGCCAAGGTCATCCCGCTCGATTCGTCCGAGGAGGCCATGGACGAACTGGTACACGGCAAGATCGACGCCTTCACCGCCGACCAGGTGGTGCTGATCGGCCTGATCCTCAATTCACGTCAGCCCCAGAAATTCACCCTGCTGCCCAATATCTACTCTTTCGAGCCCTTCGCCCTGGCGCTCAGAAGAAACGATGCCGATTTCCGCCTGGCGGCCGACCGGGTACTCTCCGAACTGTACCGCTCCGGCGAAATCATGAACATCTACAAAAAATGGTTCGGCAAGATCAACGGCGGCGAAGCCCCGAGTCTTTTCCGGGCCATGGTCCAGCTCAACTCGACCCCGGAATGATGGAATAATACCACTTCCCGACCGCTTCCAAACAAAAAAAGGCATCGCCTCCGGATTCGGAGGTGATGCCTTTTTTTGCTTTCCGCAACGGGTTGCGGAAAGCTCGGGGCGGCCCGGTCAAGCCCTGAAGCCGCCGGCAAAAACTGTTTGCTCTATTGCACCGCCGTCGACTGCGACTTCTGCAGGTAGGCCGTGATTCTCGAGATCTTGCGGGCGGCGGCACGCTTGTGCAGGACGCCCTTGGTGGCGGCCCGGTCAATCGAAGAAACCGTCTGCCGGTGCACTTTTCCGAGATCCTCGCCTTCACTTCCGCCGTCGACGACACTATAGAATTTTTTCAGTACGGTTTTCAACTGCGAACGAACCTGGCGGTTGCGCAGGCGCCGCTTTTCGGTCTGTCTGATTCTTTTCAGGGCTGATTTATGATTGGCCAAGTCTATCCTCCAGAATTGTATATATTCAACTTGTTTGGTCTTTTACATGGCTTCCGGGTTGCACACATTGCCCGGGGAAGGAAGCAGGTACCAGAAAAGCCCCCGACTGTCAAGTTCTTTATCACGGGCCCCGCCTTCCCTGGGACAGCCGACGGCGGTTCACTCGATAAACTTGCTCAGCGGAAACTCGATAATCCCCCGGGCCCCGAGTTCCTTGAGCCGGGGAATGATATCCCGGACCACGGACTTGCGCAGGACCACGAGCAGATCGGCCCAGTCGTCGTCGAGCAGGCTGGAAATGGTCGGCACCTTGGTCGGCGGCAGCAGTTTGACGGCCTCGTCGAGCCGGGCACGCTCGATGTTGAACATGATTCCCACCCGGGTGCGGGATTCCAGCGCACTCTGCAGCAGCATGATCAAGCGATCGATCTTGGCCTTCTTCCACTCGTCCTTGACAACCTCGTGATTGGCAATCAGGACCGTCGTGGTTTCGAGCACGGTATCGATGATCTCGAGATTGTTGGCCCTTAGCGAGGACCCGGTTTCGGTGATCTCGATAATCGCGTCGGCCAGGTGCGGAACCTTGACCTCGGTGGCTCCGTAGGAGTACTCGACCTTGGCCGAAACCCCGTTTTCAGCCAGGTATTTCCGGGCCAGGTTAACCACCTCGGTGGCAATGGTCCTGCCCTCCAGATCCTTGATTGAAGTAATCCCGCTGCCCTGCTTGGCGGCCAGCACCCAGCGCACCTTGTTAAAAGTCGCCTTGGCATACTGAAGCTCGGTCAACTCAACCACGTCGGAGCCGTTTTCCACGACCCAGTCGTGGCCCGTGATACCGATATCCAGCACCCCGTTTTCAACGTAGCGGGCCATCTCCTGGGCCCGGATCAACATGCACTCGATCTCGGGGTCGTCGATCGCCGGGAAATAGGAACGGGAGCGGGCCGAGATCTTGTAGCCCGCGTTCTTGAACAGTTCAATCGTCGCATCCTGCAACGAGCCCTTGGGAATACCAATTCTCAGTTTCATATCCTGCACACCTTTTTTCTGGGCAGCCCTTCAGGCTACTTCTTACCGTAAACCTTTTCCGGATCGAAAACCTTTTCCGCCTTGATGATCTTTTCCGTACCATCCTCTTCGATCCGGGTGAAAAAACAACTGTTGTAACCGACATGGCAGGCAGCCCCGCCAATCTGTTCGACCTTGAGAACCACGGCGTCACGGTCGCAGTCAACCAGGATTTCCTTGACCAGCTGGACGTTGCCGGATTCCTCACCCTTGCGCCAGAGGCGCTGGCGGCTGCGGCTGAAATAGACCGCCCGCCGGGTCTTGACGGTCTCTTCCCAGGCCTCTTGGTTCATGAAAGCCAGCATCAGCACTTCTCCGGTCTGCCAGTCCTGGGCAACCGCGGTAATCAGGCCGTCAAGCTTGGTAAAATCTAGGGGGTTCATAAAAAATCCTTACTTTGTCAAAAATGTTTTTCAGGAAGCGGCTTTCTTCTTCTCCGGGTGGAGATAGGCATCAACCTTCTTGATGGCACAGAACTCGCCGCACATGGTACAAACTTCTTCGTCGGCCGGCAGGCTCTCGCGGCGTCGGGAACGGGCTTTCGCCGGATCGATGGCAAGTTCGATCTGGCCCTGCCAGTCAAGTTGCTTGCGCTTTTCAGCCATCTGCCGATCCCAGTCAAGGGCCCCGGGCAAACCCCGGGCGATGTCACCGGCATGGGCCGCGATCAGCGAGGCGATCACCCCCTCGCGGACATCCTCGACGGTCGGCAGGCAGAGATGCTCGGCCGGGGTCACGTAACAGAGAAAGTCGGCCCCGGCGGCCGCGGCCACGGCTCCGCCGATGGCCGCGGTGATATGGTCATAGCCCGGGGCGACATCGGTAACCAGCGGCCCGAGCACATAAAACGGCGCCTCCCTGCAGATGCTTTTCTGGATCTGCATATTGGTCGCAATCTGGTTCAATGGCACATGGCCGGGACCCTCGATCATCACCTGGACCCCGGCCTGACGGGCCCGGTCGGTGAGTTCGCCGAGAAAAATAAGTTCCTGGAGCTGGGGCCGGTCCGAGGCGTCGGCCAGGCAGCCGGGCCGCAGCCCGTCGCCGAGACTTAAGGTAACGTCATGTTCGAGGGCGATCTCCAGCAGCCTATCGTAATACTGGTAAAAGGGATTCTCCCGCTCATTGTACACCATCCACTCGACCATGAAGGCACCACCCCGGCTGACCACATCCGTCACCCGGCCGCACTCCTTGAGGCTCTCCAGAGTACGCAGGTTGACCCCGCAGTGAATGGTCATGAAATCAACCCCGAGCCGAGCCTGGCGTTCGATCACGGCAAACATCTCGTCGACCGTGACATCCCCGAAAAAACCGTGCCGGGCCACGCCCTCCTGGGCCACCCGGTAAATCGGCACGGTCCCGAGCGGCACCGGGCAGTGGCTGAGAATCGCCTTCATCACCTCGTCGAGGTCGCCGCCGGTGCTCAAATCCATCACCGCGTGGGCGCCATAATCCACCGCGGTCTTGAGCTTGGCCAACTCACCTTGAAGATCGGAAGCGTCCGATGAGGTTCCGATGTTGGCGTTTATCTTGACCTTGAGTCCCTTCCCGATCCCGTAAGCCGTAAGCTCCCGGTGATTGCGGTTGGCGGGAATCGCGATGGTTCCGGCTGCGACCCCGGCCAGCAGGTCGGTCGTGGTGATATTCTCGGCGGCCAGCACCTGTTCCATGGCCGGGGTGACCTCGCCTCGACGGGCGGCAAGCATCTGGGTCATAAATTACCTTAGAAGTCTGAAAATTTGCGCAGCGGATTTTCTTTTAAACCCGACAATCAATGGACCGGGCAGCCTTTTTTCAGTACGCCAGCCGGGAACGCAGCTCCCGCACCGCCCGGGCGGGATCGGGCGCCGCTAGGACCGCCCGGATGACGGCTACCGCGGGCACCCGGCTGGGGCGGACTACGGCCGGCAGGTTGTCCGGGTCCAGGCCCCCGATGGCAACCACCGGCAAAGCCACCCGGCCCAGCATTTCCACCAACCCTTCGACCCCGACCGTGGGATCGGGACGGGCCTTGCTCGGGGTCGTAAAAATCGGGCCGAAACCGAGATAGTCGGCCCCTTCCTCGACGGCCTTCAAGGCCTGCTCCAGGGAGTGGGTCGAACGACCGATCGGCATCTGCGGACCGACCAGCCTGCGGGCCTCGGCCAGAGGCAGATCGTGCTGACCGAGATGGAGACCGTCGGCCTTGACCAGCAGCGCGATGTCGGGCCGATCGTTGACCACGAAGGGGGTTTCAAATTCCCGGCACAGCTCCCGCAGCCGGGCCGCCTTCTCCAGAAACGTGGCGTCATCGCCCTCTTTCTGGCGCCACTGGACGATATCGACCCCGGTCTCAAGAACCCGGCTGAGATCGGCAAACAGGTCGCGGCCGGAATAAAATTTTTCATCGACCACGAGATAGAAGGCCGCCGCCCGTTTTTCCCGCGCTCCGTAGCCGAACCAACGCCGCACTTGCGGCCGGCGGCCGGCAAGAATCTCCTGTTCGAGTTCATAGAGGGAAAAACGCAGCTCCTTGATCCCGCGGGAAAAACTATCCCCCACGGGCAGAAGCTTGCCGTACTCCTCAAGAACCCGGGCCGCTTCCTGGGTCCGCTTGCAGTTGGCCTGGAGCAGATCCCCAGCGTCCGACCTCAAGGCTTCACTTGCACTCTGGCCCCCGGCCCCGACGTCGTCTCCGGCCCGGCGGGCCGCCAGACAGGCCGCCCGCAACCGGTCGTCAAGCAGTTCCCGAAGCCGGTGGCGCAAACTCTTGATCCGCCCCGAACCGTGATCGTCGCAAACCAGGCGCTGATACTCTTCAAGCACCCGCAACCCTTCGCGAAGCCGGTTGAGGTTGGCATCCAGCACCCGGTACAGGCGTTTTTCTTCCACTGCCACCTAGCCGGCTTTCTCCGTATCCGCGGCCACCGGGGCGGCGGAGTCTTCCCCGTCTTCCGCAGTTACCTGCTGGGCCTGAACCTGGGCTTCGGTTACCAGGAGAGCGGCCTCGTCAGCCGCGGCGGCCGCGGCCGCCAGCCGCTGACGGATCGACTCGGCATCCTCCTCGCTCATCCCGATCTTGAGATCACGGAAACAGCGCTGGCCGGACCCGGCCGGAATCAGCCGGCCCATGATGACATTCTCCTTGAGCCCGACCAGGTGGTCAACCTTGCCGGCCACGCTGGCCTGGGTCAGAACCTTGGTGGTCTCCTGGAACGAAGCCGCGGAGATAAAGCTTTCGGTGCTCAGGGAAGCCTTGGTAATGCCGAGGAACAGAGGTTCACCGACCGCCGGCTTGAGGCCTTCGGCCATCACCTTCCGGTTCTCCTCTTCGAAGAGATGTTTCTCGATGCTCTCGTCCACCAGGAAAGCGGTATCGCCGGCATCGACCACCCGGATCCGCCTGAGCATCTGGCGAACGATCACCTCGATATGCTTGTCGTTGATTCCGACTCCCTGGAGGCGGTAAACCTCCTGGACCTCGTTGACAATGTATTTGGCCAACTCCTTGACCCCGAGCACCCTCAGGATGTCGTGCGGGTCGACCGGTCCGTCGACCAGCGGTTCACCGGCCTTCACCATGTCATCCTCGTGCACAATCAGGTACTTGCCCTTGGGAATCAGGTGTTCCACCGGTTCCCCGATTTCCGGCGTGACAATTACCTTCTGTTTACCTTTGGTCATCTTGCCCAGCGACACGATGCCGTTGACCTCGGCGATTACCGCCGGCTCCTTGGGCCGGCGGGCCTCGAACAGTTCCTGGACCCGGGGCAGACCACCGGTAATATCCTTGGTCTTGGTCGTATCCCGGGGCTTGGTCGCAATGATGTCACCGGCCTGGATCTCTTCCCCGTCGGAAACCATGACATGGACCCCCGGGGTGAAGTAATAGCGGGCGTCGCCGCGGCCGGCGAGCTTGATCGTACGACCGTTTTCGTCCTTGATCGACAGCCGGGGCCGGAGATCTGAATTTCTCGACTCGATCACGACGTTACGGGAAAGACCGGTCTGGGGATCGACCTGTTCGGCGACCGTCACACCTTCGATCAAATCACCGTACTTGACCCGGCCGCTGACCGCCGAAATAGTTGGAATAGAGAAGGGGTCCCACTCGGCCAGAACCTGGCCGGGCTTGATTTCGGCGCCCTCTTCAACGTGCAGAATGGAGCCGAAAACCACCTTGTTGCGCTCCCGGACGGTGCCGTCAGCGTCGACCACGGCAATTTCACCGTTGCGGTTCATGGCCACCAGCTTGCCGTCCCGGTTGCGGACCGTATCGAGCTTGATGAACTCAACCCGGCCGCCGAGCTTGGCTTCCAGCGCCGACTGCTCGACCGCGCTCGAGGCGGTGCCGCCGATGTGGAAGGTCCGCATCGTCAGCTGGGTGCCGGGCTCGCCGATCGACTGGGCGGCAATCACCCCGACCGACTCGCCGATATTGACGAGCCGTCCGCGGGCCAGGTCGCGGCCGTAGCAGAGGCTGCAGATGCCGCGTTTCGACTGGCAGGTCAGAACCGAACGGATGAGCACCCGGTCGATGCCGCAGGCGTCAATCTTTTCCGCCAGTTCTTCGGTGATTTCCCGGTCGGCCTCGACAATGATTTCACCGGTCAGAGGATTGATGACGTCATCCTGGGCCACCCGGCCGAGAACCCGGGAGGCGACACTTTCGATCACCTCGCCACCCTCGGTCAGGGCGGTTACATAGATTCCGTCAAGGGTGCCGCAATCGATCTCGGAAACCACGGCATCCTGGGCGACATCGACCAGGCGCCGGGTAAGGTAACCGGAGTTCGCGGTCTTCAGGGCGGTATCGGCCAGACCCTTGCGGGCCCCGTGGGTTGAAACGAAGTACTGGAGGACGTTGAGCCCCTCGCGGAAATTGGCGATGATCGGGTTTTCGATGATCTCGCCCGAAGGCTTGGCCATCAGCCCGCGCATACCGGCCAGCTGGCGGATCTGCTGCTGGCTGCCGCGGGCCCCGGAATCGGCCATCATGTAGACCGAATTGAAAGACTTGATTTCCTGTTCGTTGCCTTCCTGGTCGGTGATCACCTCTTTGCTGATCGTTTTCATCATTTCGTTGGCGACCAGATCGGTGGTCTTCGACCAGATATCGACAAGCTTGTTATAGCGCTCACCCGAGGTGATCAGGCCCTGGTTGATCTGCTGCTCAATCTCGCGCACCTTCTCGTAGGCCTCCTCGATGAGCCTGGTCTTGGCCTCGGGAATTTCAAGATCGTCGATGCCGATCGAAATCGAGGCCTGGGTCGCCACCTTGTAACCCAGATCCTTGATCCGGTCGGCGAAAATCACCGATTTCTTGTCACCGGCCACCAGGTAAATCTTCTCAAAAAGCCTGGAGATGGACTTCTTGGTCAAGGTTTCGTTGTAGTTCGCAAACGGAATCTCATCCGGTACAATCTCCGAAAGGAGCACCCGGCCGACCGTGGTTTCAACCAGTTCGCCGTCGATCAACACCTTGATCTTGGCCTGCAGGTGAACGCTGCCGGCGTCATAGGCCATGCGAACTTCGTCGGCAGAGCCGAAGAGCCGTCCGGTGCCCGGGGCAAAGGGCCGGTCCCGGGTGAGCCAGTAGATACCTAAAACGATGTCCTGGGTCGGGATGATCACCGGGTGGCCGTTGGCCGGGGAAAGGATATTGTTGGTCGACATCATCAACACCCGGGCCTCGGTCTGGGCCTCGACCGTCAGGGGCACGTGAACCGCCATCTGGTCGCCGTCGAAGTCGGCGTTGTAGGCGCTGCAGACCAGCGGATGGAGACGAATCGCCTTGCCCTCGGTCAGTACCGGCTCAAAGGCCTGGATCCCGAGCCGGTGCAGGGTCGGGGCCCGGTTGAGCAGCACCGGATGTTCGGTAATCACTTCTTCGAGGAGATCCCAGACCTCGGATTTTTCCTGCTCGACCATTTTCTTGGCACTCTTGATCGTAGTCACGTAACCGCGGTCGAGAAGTTTATTGTAGATAAAAGGCTTGAACAACTCCAGGGCCATCTTCTTGGGCAGGCCGCACTGGTGGAGACGCAGTTCAGGGCCGACGACAATGACCGAACGGCCGGAGTAGTCGACCCGCTTGCCGAGCAGATTCTGGCGGAAGCGGCCCTGCTTGCCCTTGAGCATGTCGGAAAGCGATTTCAACGGCCGCTTGTTGGCCCCGCTGATGGCCCGGCCGCGGCGGCCATTGTCGAACAGGGCGTCAACCGATTCCTGGAGCATCCTTTTTTCGTTGCAGATGATAATTCCCGGCGCCTTCAACTCGATCAGCCGTTTCAGACGGTTGTTGCGGTTGATGACCCGGCGGTAGAGATCGTTGAGATCGGAGGTCGCGAAGCGGCCGCCGTCAAGCGGCACCAGGGGACGCAGATCAGGCGGCAGGACCGGAATCACATCCATGATCATCCACTCCGGCCGGTTGCCCGACTTGCGAAAATCGTCTATTACCTTGAGCCGCTTGGCGATCTTCTTCTTTTTCGCCTCGGAACCGGTCTCCGCCATATCGAGGCGCAACTTGACCCGTTCGGCCTCGAGATCGATCTTCTCGAGCATCTCCTTGACCGCCTCGGCGCCGATCCCGCAGCGAATATCGTCGCCGTACTTTTCCGTCAGCAACAGGTACTCGTCCTCGGTAATCAACTGTCCCTTGACGACCTCGTCAGCCGCGCCGGGATCGAGCACGACATAGTTCTCGAAATAGAGAATCCGTTCGACATCCTTCAAGGTTTTATCGAGAAACAGGGCGATGCGGCTCGGCAGGCTTTTCAAAAACCAGATATGGGCCACCGGCGAAGCCAGCTCGATATGACCCATGCGGACCCGGCGGACCTTCGACTGGATAACCTCGACTCCGCACTTTTCACAGACGATGCCGCGATGCTTCATGCGCTTGTACTTGCCGCAGTTGCACTCGAAATCCTTGACCGGGCCGAAAATCTTGGCGCAGAAAAGGCCGTCCCGTTCAGGCTTGAAAGTCCGGTAGTTGACGGTCTCGGGCTTCTTGACCTCGCCGAACGACCAGCTGCGGATCTTCTCCGGCGAGGCCAGCCGAATGCGCAGGGCGTTGAAATTCAACGCATCCTTGGGTTTCTGAAAAAAGCTCAAGACATCTCTCATGATTTATCCTCCTCCAATTCGATATCCAGGCAGAGGCTCTGGATTTCCTTGACCAGAACATTGAAGGATTCCGGCAATCCCGATTCCAGGGTATGCTTGCCCTTGACAATGGCCTCGTACATCCGCGTCCGCCCGGCAACGTCATCCGACTTGACAGTCAGAAACTCCTGCAGGGAGTAGGCGGCGCCATAGGCTTCGAGGGCCCAGACCTCCATCTCTCCGAGCCGCTGCCCACCGAACTGGGCCTTACCACCCAAAGGCTGCTGGGTAACCAGCGAATAGGGCCCGATCGAACGGGCGTGCATTTTGTCATCCACCAGGTGATGCAGTTTCAGAATATACATGTAGCCGACGGTAACCGGCCGCTCGAAGGGCTCGCCGGTGCGGCCGTCAAACAGGGTAACCTGGCCGCTGCGCGGCAGGCCGGCCTTTTCCAGGCACTCCTTGATGCGCTCCTCCCCGACCCCGTCAAAAACCGGGGTCGCCATCGGTACGTAGGAGGAGAGTTTGCGGGCCTGCTCACGGAGTTCGTCATCGCTGGCCCCGTCCAGCCACTCCAGGGCCTTGCGGTCATGGACGAAAACATCATTGAGTTTTTCGCGCAGGGCCTTGGGGCTGTACTCCTTTTCGATCATCTCCTCGATCTGGCGGCCCAGCTCCTGGGCGGCCCAGCCGAGATGGGTTTCGAGCACCTGGCCGACATTCATCCGCGAAGGCACCCCGAGGGGATTCAAAACGATGTCAACGGTAGAGCCGTCGGCCAGGTAGGGCATGTCCTCTTCCGGCACGATACGGGAGAGCACCCCCTTGTTGCCGTGCCGGCCCGACATTTTGTCGCCCACCGAAAGCTTGCGCTTGATGGCGATGTAAACCTTGATCATCTGGTTGACCCCGGGCGGCAGTTCGTCACCCCGGTGCAGGGTCTCGATCTTTTCCTCGACCGCGGCTTCAACCCGGCGCTGTTCACTCTCCAAATAGTCGATCAACCGGCCAACCTGTTCCTCGACCTCCGGGGCCCCTTCAAGCACCAGGTTGGCCGCCATCCGGAGGGTAACCTTGAGAACCAATTCCTCGGTCAGGCAGGTACCGGCAGCCAGCACGAGCTGGTCGTCGGCATCCTTGAGGTCGGTTGCCAGGGTCTGGCCGACCAGCAGTTCCCGAAGCTTGCTGATGACGCCGCGCCGGATAAAGGCCAATTCCTCTTCGGCCTCCTGCCGCACCAGGCTGATGTCCGCTTCACGTTCATCGGCTCCGTTGTCACCACCGTAGCCCTTGCGGGAGAAAACCTTGGTGTTGATAACCACGCCCTTGATCCCGGGCGAAACCCGAAGCGAGGTGTCACGCACCTCTCCGGCCTTCTCTCCGAAGATCGCCCGAAGCAGCTTTTCCTCGGGGGAAAGCTGGGTTTCGCCCTTCGGGGTGATCTTGCCGACCAGGATGTCGCCGGGGGTGACATGGGCGCCGATATGGACAATGCCGTTGGCGTCAAGATGGGCCAGGCCCTCGTCCCCGACATTGGGAATGTCGCGGGTGATCTCCTCGGGGCCGAGCTTGGTGTCGCGGGCCACGACTTCGCAGACCTCGATATGGACCGAGGTGAACTTGTCATCCTTGATGAGACGTTCGTTGATCAGGATTGAATCCTCGAAATTGTAGCCGCCCCAGGGCATGAAAGCGACCTTGACGTTCTGCCCCAGGGCCAGTTCGCCGTGGTCCATCGAGGGGCCGTCGGCGAGAATCTCGCCGGCCTCGACAAAGGTGCCGCTCCGGACCAGCGGAATATGGTTGAAGCAGGTGTTCTGGTTGGAACGCATGAACTTGGCCAGCGGGTAGATGTCGACTCCGAAATCGTCGCCTTCGTGGCGGATCACGACCTTGGCCGAATCGACATACTCGACATAGCCGCTACGCTTGGCAACCACGGCAATTCCCGAGTCGAGAGCCACGCGATGCTCCATCCCGGTGCCGACCATCGGAGCCTCGGTCCGCAGCAGGGGCACGGCCTGGCGCTGCATGTTGGACCCCATCAGGGCGCGGTTGGCGTCGTCGTGTTCGAGGAACGGGATCAGCGAGGCCGCGACACTGACCAGCTGGCGCGGCGAAACATCCATGTAATCGATGTTCTCGCGGCGCTCGATACTGTATTCACCGGCCTTGCGGCAGGTGACCAGCTCGTTGGCGAAGCTGCCGTCGGGATTGAGCGGGGCGCTGGCCTGGGCGATGATCTTGTCATCCTCGTCCATGGCGTAAAGGTAGCGCACCTCGTTACTGACCACCCCGTTCTCGACCACCCGATAGGGGGTTTCGATAAAACCGAACTCGTTGACCCGGGCATAGCAGGCGAGCGAGGCGATGAGCCCGATGTTGGGACCTTCCGGAGTCTCGATCGGGCAGAGCCGGCCGTAGTGGGTAAGATGAACGTCGCGCACCTCGAACCCGGCCCGCTCACGGGTCAAACCGCCCGGTCCCAGGGCGCTCAGGCGGCGCTTGTGGGTAATCTCGGAAAGCGGGTTGGTCTGGTCCATGAACTGGGAAAGCTGGCTCGAACCGAAGAACTCCTTGATCGCGGCACTGACCGGCTTGGAGTTGATCAGGTCGTGCGGCATCGCCGTGTCAATCTCCTGCAGGCTCATCCGTTCGCGGATCGATTTTTCCATCCGCACCAGGCCGATCCGGTACTGGTTCTCAATCAGTTCGCCGACCGTACGCACCCGGCGGTTGCCGAGATGATCGATGTCGTCGATGCTGCCCTTGTCGTTCCTGAGACCGATCAGGTAGCGAACGATCTCGACGATATCCTCGGCCGTTAAGGTCTTGCAGTCAAGCGGCTGGTCGGTGCCGAGCTTGTGGTTGATCTTGAGCCGGCCGACCCGCGAGAGATCGTAGCGCTCAGGATTGAAAAAGAGGTTCTGGAACAGGGTGTCGGCGATCTCGATGGTCGGCGGCTCCCCCGGCCGCAGGCGCCGGTAGATCTCGAGCTTGGCCTTTTCGACCTCGAAGTCCTTTTCCGTCTTCTCCCCGCTGGCCACGATTTCGCGCTCTTCGTCACTCAGCACGATCTTGTCGGAAAGCAGGGTATCACGCAGGTAGGGGCCGACATTGATATTGTCGATAAAGAGGATCTCGAATTTCTCGACCCCGCTCTGCTGCAGGTCTTCGAGCTTTTCCGGGGAAATCTCCTCGTTGCATTCAAGCAGCACCTCCCCGGTCTGGGGATCGACGACATCGTGGGCTACGAAGGAGCCAACCAGCTCGTCGTCCATGATCGGCAGGGTTTCAAGCCCGGCCGCCTTCATCCGGCGCAGGGCCGACTTGCTGAGCTTGCGCCCCTTGGCCAGCAGGACCTCGCCCGAATTCGCATCGACGATGTCTTCGCGGGCCTTGAAACTGGCCAGGGAATCGGTGTCTTCATAGTCAACCACCCGGCTGAAGGCACCTCCCGGCAGGCAGTTGATCTCAATGCTGTTGTAGAAAAGATTGAGCAGTTCCTCGGTTGAATAGCCCAGGGCCCGCAAGAGGATGGTGGCCGGCAGCTTGCGGCGGCGATCGATGCGGACATGGATCAGGTCCTTGTTGTCAAATTCGAAATCGATCCAGGAGCCCCGGTAGGGAATGACCCGGGCGCTGAACAGGGAAAGACCGCTGACCGAGGTTTTCGATTTCTCCTGGGCGAAAAAAACACCCGGGGAGCGGTGCAGCTGGCTGACGATGACCCGTTCGGTGCCGTTGATGATGAAGGTTCCCCGCTCGGTCATCAGCGGGATCTCGCCGAAATAGACCTCCTGCTCCTTGATGTCGCGGATCGAACGCTGCTCGGAGCCTTCCTCTATATCCCAGATGATCAGCCGGATTCGAACCCGGATCGGAACCGCGTAGGTCAAGCCCTTGAGCATGCATTCGCGGTCATCGTAACGTGGGGTTCCAAGACGGTAACTGACGTATTCGATCGAGGAAGTGCCATAGAAATCCTTGATCGGAAAGACGCTTTTGAAGACGCCCTGAAGGCCAGTATCCTGGCGTTCCTCCTCGGGAATTTCATCCTGGAGAAAACGCCTGAACGAGTCGAGCTGCAGGTCAAGCAGGAAGGGAAGCTCCGCAACTTCATGAATGGTCGCGAAGTTGCAGCGCAGACGAGGCAGGTTACGGCTATTCCGGACTACCATAGAACATTTACCTCATTTCTTCTGAAATCAGTTATTAAAGAATAAACTGCGAGAGGGTGGGAGGGGTTGACGACGGCACCGGAAATCCCGGCAAAATCGCTGAATTATACCTGCTAAAAGACTTGAGAACAAAAAACAACGTAAGGGATAGGGTATTTCTACCCTATCCCTTACGTGTGAAAGGCGATTAAAAACGACTGGCGATAGTCATCGAATATTTACTTGACCTCGGCGGTAGCTCCGGCATCTTCCAGCTTTTTGACGATCTCTTCGGCTTCCTCCTTGCTCAAACCTTCCTTGATGACCTTGGGAGCGCCTTCAACCTCGGCCTTGGCCTCTTTCAGGCCCAGGCCGGTGATCTCGCGGACAACCTTGATGACCTGGATCTTCTTTTCGCCAAAGGAGGTCAGTTCGACATCGAACTCGGTCTTCTCTTCAGCCGCACCGCCGGCATCGCCACCGGCTGCCGGCATCGCCGCCACGGCCATCGGGGCGGCGGCGGAGACGCCAAACTTCTCTTCCAGTTCCTTGACCAGCTCGGAGAGCTCAAGAACCGACATATTCTCAATAAACTGAATGACATCTTCTTTGGTAATCGACATGTTGCAACTCCTTGAAATCTGACTTTTAATTCTCGATATACTGTTACTGGTTCAGGGCCCTCGGCAACGACTGCCTAGGCCTGCTCTTTCTGCTCTTTTATCGCGTTGAGAACCTGCACCGCCTGGCGCATGACTCCACTCAGGACGTTGACCAGGCCGCCCGGAACCGCGTTCATGGTCCCCAGCAGGGTCGCCCGCATGACATCCTTGGTCGGCAGTTCAGCCAGCCGCTTGAGGCCGTCGGGATCGAGGTAGCCGCCGGCAAGAACTCCACCGCAAATATCCAGGGCGTCTTCCTCCTTGGCAAAACCGACCAGGGCCTTGGCGGCCGCGGCGGGGTCGCCGTAGACCAGGGCCAGGGCCATGGGGCCGTTTAAATGCTCGGCCAGGGCCTCGTTGCCGGAAGCTTTGGCGGCAATCCGCGCCAGGGTGTTCTTGACCACCCGGTACTCACTCTCTTTTTCCCGGAGCGTGTTGCGCAGGGCGGTTATCTTTTCAACATTAAGCCCGCGATAATCGGTCAGAAAAGCAGCCTGTGCTTCATTGAGCTTGGCAGTCAATTCATCGATGATGGCCTGCTTTTCCGCTCTATTCACCTTCTTTCACCTCCTTGTCCTAAAATTGTCAAAAGGCAAATGAGCTAGTTCCTGATATCGAACCTTCCGGCTCCTGCCGGCAAAGTCAGACAGCCTCGGCGGGATTTACCTCCAGCAGACTGGAATTACCCGCGGTCTTCAGCTCATTAATCCTCAATTCCAAACCGGGGCCGGGCCCCGGCAGCCATTTCCGGTCTACAAACTCGAGATATCGACCCGCACCGCCGGTCCCATGGTCGTCGACAGGGCAAAACCACGCATGTAGTTGCCCTTGCTGGACGCCGGCTTGAGCCGGTTAAGGGTTTCGACCAGGGTGGAGACATTCTCAATCAACTGCTCGGCGCTAAACGAAATGCGACCGACCGGGGCATGGATGATGCCGGCCTTTTCAACCCGGAAATCGACCTTACCGGCCTTGATGTCGCGCACCGCCCGGGCGATGTCGAAGGTTACCGTGCCGACCTTGGGGTTGGGCATCAGGCCGCGGGGGCCGAGGATGCGGCCGAGTTTGCCGACCACGCCCATCATGTCGGGAGTCGCCACGGCCTTGTCGAAATCGAGCCAGCCGTCGGTGATCTTTTTGGCCATGTCGTCGCCGCCGACAAAATCAGCGCCGGCCTCCTTGGCCTCCATCTCCTTCTCACCCTTGGCAAAGACCAGGACCCGGACGCTTTTGCCGGTCCCGTGCGGCAGGACCACAGCCCCGCGCACCATCTGGTCGGCATGCCGGGGATCAACCCCGAGACGCACCGCGACATCAAGACTTTCGTCAAACTTCGCCAACTCCATCGATTTCAGCAAATCAATCGCTTCGGTGAGCGAGTATTTTTTCTGCGAATCGACCTTTTCCCGATTGGCAAGATATTTTTTCCCGTGCTTAGCCATTATATCCTCTCGTTCACCTATGCGACAACAATGCCCATGCTGCGGGCCGTGCCGGCAATAATCTTGCAGGCGGCGTCGATGTCATTGGCGTTAAGATCAACCATCTTGAGTTCGGCAATTTCCTTGACCTGATCCATGGTCACCGTGCCTACCTTGTCCTTGTTGGGAACCCCGGACCCCTTGTCAACCTTGGCCGCCTTCTTCAGCAATACCGCCGCCGGCGGAGTCTTGGTAATGAAACTGAAGCTGCGGTCCGCGTAAACCGTGATAATCACCGGAATAATCATCCCCTGCTGGCCATCGGTCTTGGCATTGAAGGCCTTGCAGAATTCCATGATATTGACGCCATGCTGACCCAGGGCCGGCCCTACCGGGGGCGAGGGGTTGGCCTGTCCGGCCGGGATCTGGAGTTTGATCTGACCCGCGATTTTCTTCGCCATCCTTAAAATCTCCTGCTTGCTTGCATAAAAGGCGACCGCGTTAAGTTCTCTCTACGCACCGGGCCGGGTCAGCCCTTTCCGGCTTCCACGGCAGTCGTCTTTCGGCAAATTCAAAACCATAAGTCCGCTTCCCACGGGGAGACGGACCAGAATCAATAACACCTAGCTTATCTTTTCCAGTTGACCGAACTCGATTTCAATCGGGGTCGGGCGACCGAAGATGCTGACCAGGACCCGAACCTTGCCCTTGTCGAGATTGATCTCATCCACGGTCCCGGTGAAATTGGCGAAGGGACCCTCGAGAACCCGTACGTTCTCACCCTCTTCGAACAGAACCTTGGGCTGGGGCCGCATTTCACCCTCGGCGATCCGGTCCAGCAGGTTGTTGGCCTCGGCCTCGGAGATCGAACGGGTGGCACTCACCCGGTCGCCGCCGCCGACGAAACCGGTAACCTTGGGTGTCCCCTTGACCAGGTGCCAGGTCTCATCGGTCAACTCCATCTTGACCAGGACATAGCCGGGGAAAAACTTCCTCTGCGAGGTCCGCCGCTTGCCCTTGACCATTTCGACGACCTGTTCGGTCGGCACGACAACCTCGTCGAACATATCCTCGAGCCCGTACTGCCGGATGCGCTCTTCGAGATTCAGCTTGACCCGGTTTTCATAACCCGAATAGGCATGAATCACATACCACTTTTTTGCCATAACCTGCCTGTCATCCTTCCGCTTAACTGCTTGGGTTTTACCACCTGCACCCTGGATCAGGCGGAAAGGATAAACTTCATCAGCTTTGTCAATCCCAGGTCAACTATGCCAAGATACAACGAGATGATAAAAACGGTGATAAGCACGACCCAGGTAAGACCAAGGGTAGCCCTGCGACTGGGCCAGGTTACCTTTTTCAATTCACCCTTGGAATCTTTCAGGTATTGGGCCAACTCGGTTATGCTATCTTTAATCGCTGCCAAAATCAGGCTCCCACTTGATGCTGTTGACGGTAAAATGGCAGGCCAGGAGGGATTCGAACCCCCAACACCCGGATTTGGAGTCCGGTGCTCTAGCCATTAGAGCTACTGGCCTGCAAAAACAAAACCGGCGCCGGTCGCGCACCCCCGGCCGGCATCCTGTCCCCGGCCGCCTACTTGGTTTCTTTGTGCGGCGTATGGGTTTTACAGAAACGACAATACTTTTTGAACTCGAGCTTGTCGGGAGTGTTTTTCTTGTTCTTCTTGGTCGTGTAATTTCTGCGTTTACACTGTCCACAGGCAAGAATCACTTTATCACGCATCGTTATATTTCAACCTGACCTTTCCAGCGCCCGACCACCAAACCCGCGAGGCCGCAACGGTACCGGCCGGCGGCTTGCCACCGGCCGTACCCTTGTCAGAAATCTCCAGGCTGAAAATGTACCGAAGCCAGAGCAGGAACAAATCCATCCCCCTCTGGCTTCGCCTTGAGCCCGGAATCTCCGAGGGCAGTTATTATTCGATAATTTCGCTGACCACGCCGGCGCCGACGGTGCGGCCGCCCTCGCGGATCGCGAAGCGAAGCTCCTTCTCCATCGCGATCGGGGTGATCAACTCACCGACAATCGTGATGTTGTCGCCCGGCATTACCATCTCGACCCCTTCCGGCAGCTCCACGGTCCCGGTCACGTCGGTGGTCCGGAAGTAGAACTGGGGACGGTAGCCCTTGAAGAACGGGGTGTGGCGGCCGCCTTCTTCCTTGGTCAGGATATAGACCTCGGCCTTGAACTTGGTGTGCGGGGTAATCGACCCTGGGGCCGCCAGCACCTGGCCGCGGACGATCTCTTCCCGCTTCTTGCCGCGCAGGAGGATGCCGACGTTGTCACCGGCCTGGCCCTGGTCGAGCAGCTTGCGGAACATCTCGACCCCGGTGGCCACAGTCTTGTCGGTCTCGCGGATGCCGACGATCTCGACCTCTTCGCCAACCTTGATGACCCCGCGCTCGATCCGCCCGGTGGCCACGGTGCCGCGCCCGGAAATGCTGAAAACATCCTCGACCGGCATCAGGAAAGGC
>WFRT01000152.1 GCA_015486445.1 Pseudomonadota bacterium
CCGGGGCGGGTGATGGCCGGACCTGAAGTTCCCCGAATCTGGGCCCCCATTTCCGTGGCAATGATCCGTGACAGGGTGGTCTTGCCGAGTCCCGGGGGACCGTACAACAGCAGATGGTCGAGGGCTTCGCCCCGGCCCCGGGCGGCCTCGATAAAAACCTTCAGGTTGGCAACCGCTTTTTCCTGGCCGACGTAGTTGGCCAGCAGGCGGGGGCGCAGGCCCTCTTCAACAGGCCCGTCGTCGGCTAAAAGAATCGGCTCCACCAGGCGTTCCTCAACCACGGTGCAACTCCCTGAGAACCTGTTTCAAAAGCGCTTCGGTCCCGGCTCCGGGGTGCTCTCCCAGTTTTTGGACAACAATCTTTTCCACTTCCTGGCGGTGGTAGCCCAGGGCCTCTAGGGCCGCCAGCAGCTCCCGCTCGATTTCCCGGTTGACCGCGGTTTCCCAGCCGTCCGCCAAGGCCTGGCCGGCCCGGTAATCATCCCCGAGCTCTTTTTTCAGAACCTCGCCAAGTTCCAGGATCAGACGTTTGGAAAGTTTCTTGCCGACCCCGGGAAGCTTGCAGAGTTCATCGACTTCACCCTCGATCAACAGGCCTTCAAGCCGGCTGACATCCCCTCCGGCAATAATCGCAAAAGCCAGTTTGGGGCCAACCCCGCTGATCTTGAGCAAACGCAGGAACATCTCCTGTTCCCGGCGGTCGGCAAAGCCGTAAAGCTGGATCAGGTCCTCCCGGAAACGGGTGGTTACCCACAAAATCACCTCTTCCTCAAGGGCCGGCAGGGAGGCGGCGGTGGCCGCCGAAACCTGGAGACGGTAGCCGACCCCGCCGGCCTCGACCATCACCTCGGTTGCCTCCCGGCTGATCAGGGGCCCTCGAATGCGGCCGATCATCGCCCCCCCCTTTGCGGCAATGCCGCCCAGTGATGATGACAGATGGCCACCGCCAGGGCGTCGGCCGCATGTTCACCGGCCAGGCGGTCCTGTTTAAGCAGCAGTTTCACCATGTGCTGAACCTGTTCCTTGCCGGCCCGACCGTATCCAACGACGGCCTGCTTGACCTGGCTCGGAGGATATTCATTGACCGCCAGCCCGAACCGGGCGACAGCCACCATGACCGCGCCCCGGGCCTCTCCCAGAACCAGCATGCTTTTCACGTTGCTGCCGTAGAAAACCCCCTCGACGGCAAACTGGTCGGGCCGGTATTTCTCCAGCAGCCCGGTCGTGTGATCAAAGAGCAGGGTCAATTTGGTCGCGATATCGGCCCGGGCGGGCAGCTTGAACTGTTCGTCATGGCAGTATCCAAGTTTTCCGGCAACCATTTCCACCAACCCGTAACCGGTTACCGTACTGCCGGGATCAACCCCTAAAACCAGCATCTATTTCTGCAGATCCTCCATCAGGGCATCATCGATATCAAAATTGGCATAGATTTTCTGGACATCGTCACAATCTTCGAGCATGTCCATCAGGCGCAGCATCTGTTCGGCGGCCTTGCCTTCAAGCGACACGGTATTTGACGGGATCTTGTCAATGGCGGCCGAAAGCATCGCAATGCCCTCGCGCTCGAGAGCCTGGCGCACCTCCTCAAAGGCCTCCGGGGAGGTATGGATCTCTATCGTGTCGGAACCCTCTTCATCAATGACATCATCGGCGCCGGCTTCGAGTGCGAGTTCGAAAAGCGCCTCGGCATCGACTATCTCGCGTTCACAGACAATCACCCCCCTGGTATCGAAGATCCAGGCGACACAGCCGTTCTCGCCAAGGTTGCCGTTGCACTTGTTAAAGATGTGACGCACCTCGGCCGCGGCCCGGTTCTTGTTGTCGGTCAGGATGTCCAGCATTACGGCAGCTCCGCCGGGACCGTAACCTTCGTAGGTGAACTCCTCGTAACTGACCCCTTCCAACTCCCCGGTCCCCTTCTTGATAGCCCGCTCGATGTTGTCCTTGGGCATATTGGCGGACTTGGCCGCGGCCACCGCCGTCCGCAGCCGGGGATTCATGTCGGGGTCGCCCCCGCCATCCCGGGCGGCGACGATGATTTCCTTGATGATCCGGGTAAAGATTTTGCCGCGCTTGGCATCGACCGCCCCCTTGCGGTGCTTGATACTGCTCCATTTATTGTGACCCGACATAAAACTTCTCCAAAACGGTTCTGCGGCCGTCAGGCAACGACCGGTTTTCTGCTTTTTCGCCGGCTCTCCAACTAGTGGAAACTGGCCGGCCCTGTCAAGACGCAAAAGGCCGGCGCCTTTTCCAGACGCCGGCCTTGAGTCTAGCATAAATCGATGACGATTCCTAGAGTTTCATCAGCAGAGGAGCGATGACCAGGGAAACAATCGACATCAGTTTGATCAGGATGTTCATGGCCGGGCCGGAGGTATCTTTAAAGGGGTCGCCGACGGTGTCGCCGGTTACCGCGGCCTTGTGAGCCTCGGAGCCCTTGCCGCCCATATGGCCGGTTTCAATGTACTTCTTGGCGTTGTCCCAGGCGCCACCGGCGTTGGCCATGAAAAGGGCCATGAAAACCCCAGTCAGGGTCGCACCGGCGAGCATGCCGCCGAGGGCTTCGGCACCGAGGAAATAACCCACGGCGATCGGAGTGATAACCGCCATCAGGCTGGGAACAACCATCTCTTTCAGGGAAGCGGCGGTGCTGATGTCAACACACTTTTCGTATTCAGGCTTGGCGGTTCCTTCCATGATCCCGGGAATCTCGCGGAACTGGCGCCGCACTTCCTCGACCATGGCATAGGCGGCTTTACCAACCGAAGACATGGTCATGGCGCCGCACATGAAGGGGATGATGCCACCGATAAAAAGACCAATGACAACCATCGGGTTGGTCAGGTTGATAACCTTCAGGCCGACCGCGGAGCTGTAGGCCGAGAACAGGGCCAGGGCGGTCAGGGCTGCGGAACCGATGGCAAAACCTTTACCGATGGCGGCCGTGGTGTTGCCGAGGGCGTCGAGGCTGTCGGTGATCTTGCGAGTGTCTTCACCCAGGCCGCACATTTCAGAGATACCGCCGGCGTTGTCGGCGATCGGGCCGTAGGCGTCAACCGACATGGTTACGCCGACCGTGGCCAGCATGCCGACCGCGGCGATGCCGATGCCGTAGAGACCGATGAATTTATAGCCGCCGAAAATCGCGGCGCAGATCAGCAGAACCGGAATGGCACAACTTTCCATGCCGACGGCCAGGCCGGTAATGATGTTGGTCGCGGGACCGGTTTTACTGGCTTCAGCAATCTTGATGATCGGCTTGGCCGAAGTGTAGTACTCGGTGGTGATCCCGATCAGGATGCCGCAGGCGCAGCCAAAGGTAAGGGCCCAGAAAACCCCGACCGGCAGTCCCATGTATTTGGCCGCCCAGTAGGAACCGAGCAACAGGGCGCCGGCGCCGACGAAAGTGCAGTAGCGCAGGGCATCAGCCGGGTTGTATTTTTCCAGAATCTTCATCGAGAGGATGCCGAGCATCGAACTGATGATCCCGATCATGACGACAATCAGGGGATAGCACATGAAAGTGTAACGGGCCGACTCGTAAACCGCGCCGGTGGCGGTGGCGCCGATGGCGATGGTCGCGATGACCGAACCGACGTAGGACTCGAAGATGTCGGCCCCCATGCCGGCGATGTCGCCGACGTTGTCACCAACGTTATCGGCGATGGTCGCGGGGTTGCGCGGGTCATCCTCGGGAATTCCGGCCTCGACCTTGCCGACGAGATCGGCGCCGACATCGGCCGCCTTGGTGTAGATACCGCCGCCGATACGGGCGAACAGGGCGATCGAACTGGCCCCCATGGCAAAACCGCTGATATAGGTTGAGGTCTCAACCGAACCGCCGTAGAGATAGAAAAGAATGCCGATGCCGAGCAGACCCAGGGAGGCCACGCTCATGCCCATGACAGCACCCCCGCTGAAAGCCACGCTCAAGGCCTTGGCCTGGCCCGACTCGTTGGCTGCGGCCGAGGTCCGGACGTTGGCGCGGGTGGCGGCCACCATACCAAAATAACCGGCCAGAACCGAACAGATGGCACCACCCAGGAAGGCGTAGGCAGTCTGCTCGTTGATCAGGCCGTAAAGCAGAGCAAAGACCACGACAACAAAAATTGCCAGGATCTTGTACTCACGTTTCAGAAAGGCCATGGCCCCGGTGTGGATCGCGTCCGAGAGTTCCTTCATCTTCTCGTTTCCGACCCCCTGTTTGACAACGTAAGAGTAGAGCACCCCCGCAAAGAGGAGCCCGATGACTCCCAGGATCGGTGCATACATGGTGTAACTTTCCATACAGTTCCCTCCTTTTTTTTACTGGTCAAGCGTTATGGTTAAAACTACCCCGAAAAAATGGTTATCTGTATCTTATTCCGGGTCCGGCAGACCGTCGCCCGCCGAACCCGCTACCGGCAAGTTCTTTCTTTCGACAAGCACCGGGATCTCCCGGTTGAGTTCATTCATGGCCGCAGTACTTCCCGCCGTAAAACAGCGAAACAAGCCGGCCACGCCACGTTCAAGAACCGCCTCCACCAGATCGAGTTCAGCCACGGCAAACCGTGACAACACGAACTCGACCGTGTCAGGACCCCGGTATTCACTGTCTATACCCAGCCGCAGGCGCAGGAACTCGGCCCGGCCGAGTTCGTCGATAACGGAGGCCACTCCCCGGTGGCCGCCGCTGCCGCCTCCCCGTTTGAGCTTGACACGTCCCAGGGGAAGGTCAAGGTCGTCGTGAATTACCAGCAGCCGTTCCAGATCGAAGCCCGGCAGTTCTGCAACCAGGGGCGCCAGAACCTGTCCGCTGCGATTCATATAGGCAAGCGGCTTGACCAGGCACACCGGCCGGCCGGCCAGTCGCACCCGGGCAACGGCCGCCGAACCTCCCTCACGGATTTTGAAAGATCCGGCCGGATCCCCCGCCTGCAGCAGGCGATCCAGCATCATGAAACCAAAATTGTGCCTGGTGGCAACATATTCGGGGCCGGGATTACCGAGCCCGGCAACCAGGAATTCATCGTCCGCCAGGCGGAAATGGTCACCCATACAGGCCGGGCCCTACTCTTCCGGAGCTTCGGACTCCTCCAGTTCCTCGATTTCCTCGTCTTCCGCTGCCGTCGCCTCGCCGGAAACCGTCTGCACGGTGACAATGGTAAAATTGGTGGCGGCAATGAATTCAATGCCCTCGACCTTAAGATCGTTGACATGGATGGCGTCGCCGAGGCCCAGCGGGCTCACGTCAATGACAATGTTTTCCGGAATGTCCTTGGGCAGGCACCGGATTTCCAGGGTCCGGCGCACCGGCTGCAGAAGACCGCCCTCGGCCACCCCGACCGCTTTTCCTTCAAAAACCACCGGGACTTCGACCTGGATCGGTTCGCCGTAGCGAACCCCGTAAAAATCGACATGGGTAAGCCATCCGGTCACCGGATGACGCTGGGTATCCTTGATAATCGAGATCAGTTCTTCATTGACGCCCTGGCCGTCGACATTCAACGCCACCAGGGCCCCGGCACTTTCGGCCACCAGGCGTTCCACCGCCATCCGGTCGACCGCGTACATGCTTACCGGGCAAGCGCTGCCGTAACGCACGGCCGGGATCTTGCCCTGGCGGCGCAGACGGCGGGCAATCCCCTTGCCTTTTTTCTCTCTGGTTTCAACTGTCAGTTCAGCAATTGCCATGATCGTTCTTCCTCCTTCGGAAATCCTTCAGAAAACCGGCTGACCGGATCTGCGGTTAAGCTTTTTCCCGCTGCGAGCCCGTTTCGGCCTCAACCAAAAAGGGCGCTGACCGAATCCTCGAAATAGATCCGCTTGATGGCGTCGGCCAGCAGCCCCGAGACCGACAGCACCTCGATCTTGCTGCAGGCCTGGATCCGGTCGTGGGGGGGAATAGTATCGGTAATGATTACTTTTTCAAGTTTTGAGCGTTCGATTCTTTCCAGTGCGGGCCCCGACAGAACCCCGTGGGTCGCCAGGCCGTAAACCTTCGTCGCCCCCTGGGCTACCAGGGCGTCGGCGGCCTGCGTCAGGGTGCCGGCGGTATCTATCATGTCATCGAGCAGAACTGCGACCTTGCCCTCGATCTCGCCGATGACATTCATCACTTCCATGACATTGGGGCCGCTGCGGCGTTTGTCGATGATGGCCAGCGAAACCTTGAGCTTCTTGGCGAAGGAGCGGGCCCGCTCGACCCCGCCGGCATCGGGCGACACGACAACCAGATCACCTTCGATATGGTTCCTGACGTAGTCCAGAAGTACCGGAGAGGCATAGAGATGGTCGACCGGAATATCGAAAAAACCCTGGATCTGACCGGCGTGGAGATCTATCGTCAAAACCCGGTTAGCCCCGGCCACGGTCAGCAGGTCGGCCACCAGCTTGGCCGTTATCGGGGCCCGCGGGGCCACTTTGCGGTCCTGGCGGGCATAACCGTAATATGGGATAACCGCGGTTATTTCGGCCGCCGAAGCCCGTTTCAGGGCATCGATAATGATCAGCAACTCCATCAGGTTGGCGTTAACCGGGTCGGAGGTCGACTGCACCACGAAAACATGCATCCCGCGCATGCTTTCATGGAGTTCCACCATGATCTCGCCATCACTGAAACGCTTGACAACCCCCTTGCTCAGGGGCTCGCAGAGGTCCCGGCACAGGGAATTGGTCAGCAGGGGATTGGAATTGCCGCCAAATATTTTAAGTCGTTCCATCTTTCAACCGCCGTATCCGGAACTCTCGCGCCTAAAAGAAAAACCCCGGCCGAATCTACCCGTGTCTGGCAGGGGTGGTAGGATTCGAACCTACGAATGCAGGCTCCAAAGGCCTGTGTCTTACCGCTTGACGACACCCCTTGAACGGCCTTAGCCAAAGACCCGCCCCTAATATAGAAAAACAAACCACAAGTCAAGCACGATATGCGGGCCCGGTTGTTTTATTTCACCCCCGGCCCGGCAGCCGAAATCGGGATCCTGAGGTTGCGGGCGAGAAAGACCCGGCAGCCGCTTCCGGACCATTGCCGGATGGCGTCAGCAAACTCTTTCCGGGCCTCGGCAAAAGAGCCGAAGATCCCGTAGACCACGGACCCACTGCCGCTCATCAGGGTCCCGCGACAACCGGGCCGGCCGGCAAACCACGCCTTGAGTTCGGCCAGCCGGGGATAACGCTCCATGACCGGTTTTTCAAAATCATTTTCAAGGAGGTAACCATCCGCCTCCCCCTCCAGGGTGAACTGTCCGGTATCGTAAACCGGGGCGCAATCCCGCTCTTTTGCCCGCAAGGCGGCGTAGGCCCAGGCGGTTGCCACCCCGAAAGCGGGTTTGATCAGCACATACCAGCGCGGGCGCGGCGGCTGCAGGCGGCTGACCCGCTCCCCGATGCCTTCGACCCGGGCCAGGCCGGGGTCGAGGAAAAAAGGAACATCCGCCCCCAGGGACAGGGCGATGTCAAGCTTTTCCTCCCGGCTCAGGTTCAGAAGGTAGAACTTTTCCAGCAGGCCGACCACCGCGGCGGCGTTGCTGCTGCCCCCGCCAAGACCGGCCCCGGAGGGAATCCGCTTGTCGAGAAAAAAGCTCCAGCGGCCGCTCGGCCCCAGGCCCCGGCTCCGGGCCAGGGCGGCCATCTTCATCGCCGCCCGGACCACCAGGTTGTCATCCGGAGAAAGCTCGGGCAGCTGGGGACAATGCAGAAGACAGCGGCAATCCTTCCCCGGGCTGAACTCACAGTATAAATTGTCAACCAGGGAGATGGGCTCCATCACGGTCAGGAGGTCATGGTAGCCATCCGGCCGGCGGCGGACAATCTTCAACCCCAGGTTGACCTTGGCCGGGGCTGCAAGGAGGGTGGAAAAGCTGGGAAAAGGGTATGAACAAGACAAATTCGACAGGCTCACGGAAGGTCTGCAACACCCGGCTCCCGGCGAGCCGGGAAAGCGCCGGGGTTAGGCACCGGAATCATTCGATGGTTACGCTTTTTTTGCCGACTTCGGTAATTTTTTTGTCCAACAGGATAACCAGGAGGCCATTTTTCAAGGTTGCCCGAACCTTTTCCGGCAACACCGGGTCGGGCAGCAGGATGATTCTTTCGAAACGGCCGCAAACCCGCTCCAGGCAGAGCACGTCCCCGCGGCCGGCCACATCGTACTCCTCCTCGCGGCGCCCCTTGATAACCACCTTGTCATCGTAAACCGAAAGATCGATATCATGTTTCTCGACCCCCGGAACCTCGACCACCATCCGGTACTTGTCGCCGTGGTCGAACAGGTCGACAGCCGGCAGCCAGCCGGAACCGGAACGACCGGCATTGAACGATGATTCGGGCTCGGAAACGGCAAAAAAACGATCCATCTTGTTCTTCATGGAAAAAAGCATCTCGAAGGTATCGTCTTTCTCTTGACTCACAATCAACCTCCTGTCACTTCACCTTCCGGCCCCCTCAACCGAGCACCGCGCACAGCGCAAGCCGGCCCAGGCGACCGGGTTTTATCACATCCAGGCGGGGTTCTCCGCCAGCCGCCGGGGAGATGAGCAGCAGGGCCTCTCCCAGGACCATGATGCGGCCGGGAATTTGCTCAGCTCCGGCGGCATCGCTGCCGCCGGGCCAGGCGGAGATACGCCCCAGAACCGGGCCCTGGCCATCCTGCTTCCTGAATTCAAAACCCGAGGCCTGAAGCCGGCAGAAAACCCGGTCACCCGCTTCGAGCCGGGCTTCGCCGGCCCCTTCAAGCACGACCGCCCGCTGCGCGTCCAGGTAACGGCCGCTGCGGCCCCCCGTTTTCTCCAGCAGGCCGACGGTTTCAAGGATCAGCCCCCGGTCAATGGCCTTGCACATGTCGTAAACCGTAAGTCCGGCCACGGTGACCGCGGTCAGGGCCTCCATTTCAACCCCGGTCCGGCCGGCGAGGCCGACCTCGCCGATAATAACGATCCGGGCCGCATCGCCATCCCCGGCCGGGGCCAGGGGCACCAGTTCCACCCCGGCCCAGTCGAGAGGCAGGGGATGGCAGAGAGGAATCAACTCCCCGCAACGCTTGGCCGCCATGATCCCGGCCAGCCGGGCGGCGGCGAAAACATCTCCTTTGGCCACCCCTCCGGAGGTGATCGCCGCCAGGGTTTCGGGCTGCAGCCGCAGCCGGCCCCAGGCCCGGGCATAGCGCCGGGTTACAGCCTTGCCGGCGACATCAACCATCGCCGCCTGGCCGCGGCTGTCAAGATGACTCAACCCCTCCATCATCACCCTCCGATCGTGGCCATCACCCGGGCACATTTTCGCTCGGCATTGCAGCTCATGGCATGGGCGACAGATTTGCCGGCCACGGCCCGGCGGACCAGGGCGGCAATTTCATCATCACCGGCACCCCGGCGCAACAGCCCCTTCAGGTCGAATTCACGGTCGGAAAGCAGACAGGGGCGCAGCCGTCCGTCCGCGGTCACCCGGATACGGTTGCAAGAGGCGCAGAAATGCTCACTCATCGCGGCGATCACCCCGATCCGGCCCAGGGCCCGGTCCAGGCGATAGAGCCGGGCCGGGCTGCCGGGCGCCGCGGCCACCGCCTCCAGTCTGCCCAGGTCGGCGGATATCAGGCTCAGTACTTCCGCACCGGTCACCATCTTGCGACCGCTCCAGTCCGAGGTCGATCCAATCGGCATGTATTCAATAAAACGGATATGCAGGGGATATTCAAGGGTGAGACGGGCGAAATCGACAATTTCATCGTCGTTGACCCCGCGCATGACAACGACATTGAGCTTGACCGGATCGAAACCGGCCTTGAAGGCGTGCCTGATTCCGGCCTGGACCCGGGCAAAATAATCCCGGCCGGTAATCTCACAAAAACGGTCCCGGCGCAGGGTGTCGAGACTGATATTGATGCGTTTGAGGCCGGCGGCTTTCAGGGTCGGGGCCAACTCTTCAAGAAGTACGCCGTTGGTCGTCAGGCTGATGTCCCGAATGCCGTCGATGGCGGCAATTTGGGTCACCAGGGTGTCGAGATGGCGGCGCGTCAAGGGCTCGCCGCCGGTCAGCCGGACCTTGTCGATTCCCATGGTCACGAGAACCCGGACCAGGCGCACAATCTCCTCGTAGCTCAATATCTCTTCCCGAAAATGGGAGTTGAACGCCGGGGATGAACAGTAGCGGCAGCGCAGGTTGCAGCGGTCGGTCACCGAGATCCGGACATAGCTCACCCGGCGGTTGTGACCATCCTGCAGAGCCGGTTGAAACATTGGAAAACCTTCTTCCTTTTCCATCCGCCGGGAATCAGCCCGGGAAATATCAGGCGGCAAAAGGGTTGTGCCGCAAAATGGTCTGGGCCCGATCGGGGCCCACCGAAACCAGCATGGCCGGAATGCCCAGTTTCTGCTCAAGCGCGGCAATATAGGCGCGGGCGTTCTCCGGCAGCCGGTCATACTCCAGCACCGCCGTGATGTCCTCGTCCCAGCCGGGATACTCGGTAAGTACCGGTTCGCACCTTTCCAACTCCGTGATTGAAGAAGGAAAATAGTCGATAATCCGGCCGTTAAGACGATAGGCCTCGCACACCTTGATCTTTTTCAGGCCCGAAAGCACGTCAAGTTTGGTCAGGGCGAAACTGTCGAGACCGTTGAGCATGATGGCATAGCGCAAGGCCACGAGATCAAGCCAGCCGCAACGCCGGGGCCGGCCCGTGGTCGTCCCGAACTCTCCCCCCTTGTCGCGCAGCTGATCACCGGTCTCATCCTCGAGTTCCACCGGGAAGGGGCCGCTGCCGACCCGGGTGGTATAGGCCTTGATCACCCCGACCACTTCATCGATATGACGCACGCCAATCCCGGCCGAAGCGCAGGCATTGGCGGCCAGCGTCGAGGAAGAGGTAACGAAGGGATAGGTGCCGTGATCGATGTCGAGCAGGGTTCCCTGGGCCCCTTCAAACAGGATGGCTTCACCGCTGTCAAGACAGCGGGCCATCTCGTAGGGAACCTTGCGGATCGCCGGTTTCAACAGGGCCGCGGCCTCCTTGAGTTCCCGGAAAACCGCCACCAGGGAAACCGGTTCTTCCCGGTAGATTTTTTCCAGCAGCAGGTTGTGTTGTTCAAGCAGGGTTGCCAGACGCTGGTGGAGTTCCGCTTCCGGGGCCAGCAGGTCGCCCAGTCTCAGTCCCCAGCGGGCCATCTTGCTTTCGTAGGCGGGGCCGATCCCCCGGCCGGTGGTGCCGATTTTGGCCTCGCCCCGCTGCCGTTCCCGGGCCTGGTCGAGACGGCGGTGACTTTCCAGAATGAGATGGGCCTCATCGCTCAGGATAAGCTGGGAGATGATCTCGCGGCCGCTTTCCTCCTTGAGCAGGCGGATCTCGTCCAGCAGGATCTTGAGATCGACCACCACTCCGCTGCCGATGACACAAACCTTGCCGGGCCGCATGATACCCGAGGGAATCAGGTGCAGGGCATAGCGCCGGCCCTCGATAACCAGGGTATGACCGGCATTGTTGCCGCCCTGGAAACGGACCACGACGTTGGCCCACTCAGTCAGGAGGTCGACAATCTTGCCCTTGCCCTCATCCCCCCACTGGGTCCCGATGAGCACTACATTAGCCATGATATATCCTTAAAAAAATAGTAACTATTCAGCCAAATCCGGAGTCGGGCGCGGCTTTCCTTCGCCAGGCGTTAAGATTTCTGTTTTTCCTTACTTCGCTACTCCCGGAATCCTACAGGTAGAGTTCCCGGACCGAAACGATGTTCGGCAGGTCAGCCAGGCCGTCCAAAACCTGCGCCTCGATGGAGCCATCGATCTGCACCATCGAGAGCGACATGCCCCCGACTCCGTCCCGGCCGAACTGCATACGACCGATATTGATACCGTTCTGTCCCAGCCAGGAACCGATTGAACCGATCACCCCGGGTTTGTCATGAGCGTAGACAACCAGCAGGTGCCCTTCCGGAATGGCATCGAGTTCAAACTGGTTGACCTTGACAATCCGGGGTTCGACCTTGCCGAAAAGAGCGCCGGAAATCTCATATTCCTGGCCACCGCTGCGACCGACCAGCAGGATCATGCTGGAAAAGTTGCCGGCCTCCTCGGTCAGGGCTTCGACCACCGAGATGCCGCGCTCCCGGGCAATCGACGGAGCGTTGACGAAATTGACCATGTCGCCGACCATCGGCGTCAGCAAACCCTTGAGCAGGGCCGTGGTGATGGGCTTGGTATCGTGCCCGGTAACCTTGCCCCGGTACTCGATCCGCACCTCGCTCAGGCCGCAGTGTTCCCCGCTGCAGAGCTGGGTGTAGAAACGCCCCATCTTCTCGGCCAGGGTCAGGTAGGGACCGATCACCTTGAGAACCTCGGCGCTGACACTGGGCACGTTGAGAGCATTGACGATGGTGCCTTCGCAAAGATAATCGGCGATCTGTTCGGCCACCGCCACCGCGACGTTGACCTGGGCCTCGTCGGTCGAGGCCCCGAGATGCGGGGTGCAGATAAAATTGTCAAGCGTGAACAGGGGATGGTCGGGAGACGGGGGCTCCTGTTCGAAAACATCAAAGGCGGCCCCGGCCACGGAACCGTCACGCAGGGCTTCGTAAAGATCATCCTCCTTGACGATCCCGCCCCGGGCGCAGTTGATAATCCGCACGCTGTCCTTCATGATGGCGAAACTTTCCCGGTTGATCATGTGCCGGGTATCCTTAGTCATCGGGGTATGCACCGAAATATAATCGGCCCGGCGGAAGAGTTCTTCCAGGGAAACCAGCTCGATGTCCAAATTGGCGGCCCGCTCTTCGGCGATGTAGGGATCAAAGGCGATGACTTTCATTTTCAGTCCCTGAGCCCGGTCGGCGACAATCGTGCCGATATTGCCGATGCCGACAATCCCCAGGGTTTTGTTGAAAAGCTCCTTGCCCATGAACCTGCTTTTCTCCCATTTGCCGCTCTTCATCGAAGCCGTCGCCTGGGGAATGTTGCGGCTCAGCGAAAGCATCATCGAAATCGTGTGTTCGGCCGTGGTGATGGTATTGCCCTTGGGGGTGTTCATCACGACAATACCGCGGGCCGTGGCGGCCGGGATGTCAATATTGTCAACCCCGATCCCGGCCCGGCCAACAACCTTGAGACGGTCGGCGGCGGCCACCACCTCAGCGGTCACCTTGGTGGCGCTGCGGATGGCCAGGCCGTCATACTCGCCAATCACCGAAAGCAGTTCCTCGGGTGTCATGCCGACCTTGACATCAACCTCGATATCCGGGTAGCGGGAAAAAACCTCAATCCCCTTAGGGGACATCTTATCACTGATCAGAACCTTGAATTTACTCAATTTTCAAACCCCCGACACCGTGTGCGGACAGTGCCTGAATCAAATGGTTAGGACTGAAAAATCTCCCGGGCGGCGCTGACTCCGCTGCGGCCGGCAAGCTCATACCCGAGTTCCGCCAGGGCCCTCTCCAGGGCCGCGAGGGCGGTCAGAACATCAAACTCCCCGGCGTAGCCCAGGTGGGCCAGGCGAAAAATTTTGCCTTTGACATGATCCTGGCCGCCGGCAATGGTCACCCCCATGCCGCGCAGGGTTTTGACCACGTCCTGCCCGTCGATCCCGGCCGGGGCCTTGACCGCGGTAACCGCGTTGGAAGGTGCATCGGGAGCGAAAAGCTCCAGCCCCAGGGCCTCGATCCCGGTCCGCATGGCCGTGGCCAGACGGGCGTGGCGGGCATGAACCCCGGCCAAAGTCTCTTCCTTGATCATGCTCAGCACTTCGCGCAGGCCGACAATCAGGGAAACCGCCGGAGTGTAAGCGTTCTGTCCCTTCTCGGCATTCTTCAACTCTTTGGCGAAATCGAAATAGTAGCACGGCAGGGTGGAGTCCCGGTTGAACTTCCAGGCCTTCTGACTGAGTGCCGCAAAGGCCAGGCCGGGGGGCAGCATCAGGGCTTTCTGGGAACCGGTGACCACGACGTCCAAACCCCACTCGTCCATCGGCAGGGCGAAAACCCCGACCCCGGTGATGGCATCGACAACGACAATCGTATCCTCCCGTTCCCGGGTCAGTTCGGCCACTTCCCGGACCGGGTGCATGACTCCGGTCGAGGTTTCACTGGCCTGCATCAGCACAGCCTTGACATCCCCTTCCCGCTCGAGCAGCGCGGCAATCTCGGCAACCTTGACCGCCTGGCCCCACTCGACATCGATATCGATAACCTGCAAACCGTAGATTTTGCCGAGATCGGACCAGCGCTCGCCAAACTTCCCGCCGCGGACGGCAATCACCTTGTCACCCGGGGAAAAAAGGTTGATGATCGTACCCTCCATCGCCCCGGTCCCGGAAGAGGCGAAAACCAGCACCTCCTGCTCGGTCTGAAACAGGTACCTCAACCCCTCGCGAACTTCGGCAAAGATCTCTTTGTAGGCCGGGGCCCGGTGGTGAACGATAGGCAGGGCCATGGCCTGCAAAACCTGGGGCGGAACCGGAGTCGGTCCAGGCGCCAGTAGATACTGTTTCTGCATTCTCCCTCTCCTTGAAGCTGAAAACATGTAAAAATAAACTGTTCATCCATCCTGCCGGGCGCCCTTTCAGCCGCCGCTGACAAAACGGTCTCTCTCTCTTTTAAGGTCACGGCAAAAACCGCAAACGCCCGGACCGGGGGTTTCCCCAAAAACTCTATCGTATAGTTAAAGAGTATCGCAACTGTCAAGCCTAAACTGGAGATCGCGCCAATTCTTGCCGGGAGGCGGGGGGATTTTTCCCGCCCAGGCGTTGCGGGCCGGCCGCCGTCAATAGTCGAGACCGAAAAAATCGTAGGCCAAGGCGGCCTGAGATCGGCTGCCGTCGGCCAGGAAAGCCGGGGGCAGGACGAAGAGGTTGAAATCGGAAACGCTGGCGGGTATCCGGGCCGACAGGGAAAAGGGGGAAAACCCGTGCATGTCGAGCAGGATATAATCGTTGAACACCGGCAGACCGTGTTCCCGGCGCCCGCTCAGAACCACCCGGTCGCCGGCCGGCGATTCCAGGACCACCAGAACTTCCACCAGCGGCAGCCGGCAATCTTTCCGGCCCCCACCCTGCCAGACCGCGGGATGCTTCTCGATCTCCGCAAGGAAGCGGTCGCGGCAGTTGAGCATAGCCCCCAGAAAAGCCTGGAAGGGAAGCAGGTCAACCGTTCCGGCGGCCGCTTTGGCTCCCGACTGTGCACAGTATTCCCGGCGCCGGAACGGCACCTTCAAGGCCAGAACCCAGCTTTCCTGACCCCTTCCCGCCCGGCCGGCACCAGGCTCCGGCATCCAGGTTACTTCGAGTTCCAGCTGGCGTTTCTCCGGACCCGCGAGATCCTCCCGTAATTCGGCCACCAGCCGGGAAAAGAACGGCTTGCGACCCGGTTCGGAACGGTTCCAGAAAAGCCTGATTTCAGGTTTTACCCGGGGCAGCTGCAAAAAACGGACAAGCGTATTGAAAAGCCACCCCCGGCGCCCCCGGCTGTCGGTAATGTAAAACCAATCTCCCTGCTCCCGGACAATCTTGACCCGGGCATGGCGACGCAGGGAAAAGAGTTTGCGGCTGTGCTTGTCGGGAGCCTTGCGGACGTTGGCCCGGTTTACCCGGACCTCTCCGTACGCAGCCTTCTCCCCGGCCGCGCCACCGGGATAAAGCAGGCCGACGCCCAGCAGGACCAGGCCAAGATAGAATCCTGTCCGGGAAAAGGCAGCAAGCCACCGCCGGCAGCCCCAATCGGTTTTTCGCACCCCGGACCTCAAAGTTCCAGCAGTTCCCGACAGGCGGCAGCGATCTCGGCATCATCTTCTGATTCCAGGGTCCGGGGATCGAAAACCAGCCAGTCATTGACGATCCTGACAATTACCGGACGGCGACGGGAGCGCAGCCGCTTTTCCAGACAAGCTACGCTCTGGCCCTCTATCCGCAGCTGCAGAACCCAGGTTGGCAACTCCACCATCGGCAACGCGCCGCCGCCGGCCCGGGACGCCTCCGGAATTACCCGCATTACCAGGCGGGGATCATTACCACCGGCCCGAAGCAGTCGCCGGCGCAGGTTCCGGGCCCGCTTTTTCAGCTCCTCCGGCTTCCTGGTCAGCATCCGCAGGGTGGGAATTTCGCGCAGCGCGGACCGGGGGTCAAGAAACTCCTTCAGGGTTGCCTCGAGCGCCGCCAGGGTCATCTTGTCAATCCGCAGGGCCCGGTTGAGAGGATGTTTTTTCAGTTTCTCAACCAGCTCCCGCCGCCCGACAACAATCCCGGACTGGGGACCCCCTAGAAGCTTGTCGCCGCTGAAGGTGGCAAGATCGACCCCGCTGCCGATCACCTCGGTCACCGTGGGTTCGCCGGGCAGGCCGCAGGCCGCAAGGTCGATCAGATTGCCGGAACCCAGGTCCTCGATCACGGGAATTCCCCGGGCCCGCCCCAGGGCCACCAGTTCCCGGGTCGCGGGGGAGTTGGTAAAGCCACTGATCCGGTAGTTGCTGGTATGGACTTTCAGCAACAGGGCGGTATCCTCGGTGATCGCCTTTTCGTAATCGGCCAGGTGAGTCCGGTTGGTGGCCCCGACCTCGCATAGCATAGCACCTCCCTGAACCACGATTTCGGGAATCCGGAAGGCTCCCCCGATTTCGACCAGTTCACCGCGGGAGACCACGACTTCACGGCCGGCGGCCAGGGCCGAAAGCGCCAGCAGCACGGCCCCGGCGTTGTTGTTGACGACGACCGCCGCCTCGGCCCCGCTCAAACGGCAAAGCAACTCCTCGACATTGGCGTAACGGATACTGCGATAACCGTTTTCCAGATCGTACTCGAGATTGGAATAACCGGCCGCTACCGCGGCCACCTGGGCGATGGCGGCCGGCGACAACCGGGAACGTCCGAGATTGGTGTGGATCACCACCCCGGTGGCATTGACCACCGGCTTGAGCCGCCAGGCCATTTGCTCCTTAAGCCCGGATTCCACAGCGGCCCAGAATTTTTCCGGCTCGAAGACCACCTCGGTTTCCACCCCCAGGCGAACGATCTCCTCCTTGACCGCGGCCAGCCGGGCCCGCAGCTGTTCACCGACCAGGGTTTTGGGAAACCCGGGCAACAGCCCCCGCCGGGCCGCCTCGTGCAACAGTTCGTCAACCGCCGGCAGCCGGGCCAGGCGTTCCCGCAGGCTGCAACCTTCCTCTTTCTTCACCATGTCTGCACTACTCCCCGCCGGCCTCCGCCTTGACCCGGGCCCGGCAGATATCCCGGAAATTGTTGACCCCGATAAAAAACTCACGCATCATTATGACCCAGTAGTGGTGCCCTTTTTCGGTCAGCACCAGACGGTTGCCTTCCTCCTTCAGGGCCCCGAGCGCTTTGAACAGGAGCAGTTCCTTCCAGAGCGCCTCGGTAAAAAGCTGCCCGTAACGACGGCGAATGACAGACAGGTCGAGACTGGTACCGAACAGCTTGATCATGAAGTCGTAACGCATGCGTTCGAGCATCGAAAAGTTCTTGCTGAAAGCGATCGCCGAACGCCCCTCCCCGAGCCTGGCGCAGTACTCCTCGACGGCGAAGGTATTGGCCGTGATATTGCCGTTGAGATAACTGAAGGAACCGCTGCCGACCCCGAGATACTCGTCGTAGTCGACGATGTACTCGTCGATCATCGCATCCTGCCGGGAAAAGCACCAGGCCGAACCGGGCCGGTAATCATCCCGGAGCTGGCGGAAAATTTCCTGGTAATAGAGTTTTTCCTGTTGGTAGTCGACCTTGCCCAGGGTGTTCTTGATGACCTTTTCGGTGGCGGTTGATACCATCAGGGGATAGAAGGTTACCTGGTCGGCCGGAATACGCTTGATGATTTCCAGGTCCCGCCGCAGGGAATCCATGGTCTGCAGCGGAAAATTGAATATCATGTCGACATTCAGGGTGTCGAATTCGCCGGTGTAGCGTTTCAGGGAGGCTTCGATCTCGGCCCCGCTGCCGTACTTGTGGTAGCGCTCCATGGCCTTGAGCAGGAGGTCGTCGAAGCTCTGGACACCGACCGAAAGACGGTTGACCCCGGCCTTGACCAGCTTGCCGACAATGGCATCGGTCAGGTGGTTGGGATTGGTTTCGACCGAAACCTCCCGCACGGGGAAGGTGTCACGAATCAGGTCGATCACCTCGACCAGGGCCTCGGGCATGACGGTCGGCGTTCCGCCGCCGATGTAGACCCCGGTGCATTTGAAATTTCGTTGACCATAAAGCCTGATCTCCTCTTTCAAGGCCTTGAAATAGGGGATTGCCCGGCTTTTTTGAAAACGATAGCGGTTGAACGAACAGTAGGGACACAGTTCCTCGCAAAAAGGAATATGGACATAAAGCAGATACTCCCGGCCGGAAATGCCGCGCGGCATTTCCCGGAAGGCTATTTCATTGAAAGTCAGATAGTCGCGGTTCTGCTGCCGCAGGTACCTGGTCATCAAAGTCTCGACAAGCATTGCGATTTCCTTATCTTAGGCAGGGACTTAGGGGCTGTGCTCCCCGGTTTATGGTGCAGGGAGCCTCTTTCCGGCCGGATATAGCAACTTGACCTCTCAATGTCCACCCCTAATCCCTTACGGAGCGGAAATAGCCGACCCCCGGCAACCCCCGCTAGCCTTGTGAAAACAGATATTTTGGTTTGACACAAAGAGAAAAATTGTTTATGAAGGCAGGTAGATAAGGGGGGTTGAAATACTTATCCGCTGCCTCCAGCGAAAGCCCCGGCAAGGGGGCTTGCCCCGGCTCTTAAACATCATGAATTTAAGGAGATGCTGATGTCGGTTATCACGATTTCCAAGGAGTTTTCCTCCGGCGGCCTTGAGATTGCCAAAGGCCTGGCAGAAAAGCTGGGATACGATTATTTCGACAAGGAAATTGTCCGCAAGATTGCCGACCATGCCAAAGTAACGCACCAGGAAGTCAGGGAGTTCGAAGAGGAGGAGCACGCCAATTTCCGGGCCTACCTCTCCCGCCTGATCGACCTCGACATCTTCAAAAAGGGACCGGCCGAAGAAGAAGCGGAGCAGGAAACCACCTATGACGAACGCGACAAAATCCCCTACTCTTTCGACACCCAGGGCTGGATCGACAGCGACATCTACCGGGACATGATTTGCAAGGTCATCTCCGAACTCGGTCAGAATTCCAACGTCATCATCGTCGGCCGCGGCGGCCAGTGCATTCTCCGGGAGCAGCCCGGGGTGGTCCACATTCGCATCATCGCCAGCATGGCCGACCGAATCGCCCGGCTGCAGGTTGACAAGCCGGAACTTGACGAGGATGCGGCCCGGCGGGAAGTCGAGGCCATGGATAAAAAAAGTCGTGAATACATCAACTTCTATTTTAAAGCCGACTGGGACGACCCCCGGCTTTATGATGCCGTCATCAACACCAGCCGGGTCAGCGACAGCAAGGCAATCGACTGCCTGGCCGCCCTCTGCGGCTGAAAACCGGGTACCGCAACCAGATATTTTCGTTACCAGCAGCCATTATACCCTCCCGGCAGCCGCTTTCCGGCACCGGGCATCGCTTGGATCTTCCCGCAGCGAAGACTGAGACGGTCGGGTTCAATTTTTCTCTGCCGCCGGCAACCGGCGCCCTGGTCTTTTATACCCCAACCGGTATACAAAGCCATAGCGGCCAGGTGCGGAATGCGGCCGGGAACTGAAACCGCCTCTTAATCCGGGCGGTTTTTTTATTGTCAACCATACAGCTGCCCGCTAAGGACTTCAGCTCATGGCCACAGTTACCACGACCTCCCTGGTCGCGATGAAAAGAAAAGGTGAAAAGATCACCATGATCACCGGTTACGATTATCCCTTCGCCCGTATCCTTGACCAGGCGGAAATCGACATTATCCTGGTCGGTGATTCGGTCGGCGTGGTCGTGGCCGGCTACAAGGACACCCTGCCGGTCACGGTCGAGGAGATGATCTATCACGGCCGGGCCGTGGTCCGCGGCTGTGAACGGGCCCTGGTAATCATCGACCTGCCCTTCATGAGCTACCAGGTCAGCATCGCCGACGCCAAACTTCAGGCCGGCCGGATCATGAAGGAAACCGGGGCCGGGGCGGTCAAACTCGAGGGCGGAGAGTGCATGGCTGAAACCATCCGGGCCCTGGTCGAAATCGGGATTCCGGTCTGCGGCCATATCGGCTTGACCCCGCAGGCGGTCAACCAGCTCGGCGGCTTCAAGGTCCAGCGGGAAACCGAACGGCTACTGAAGGATGCCGAGGCGGTGGCCGCGGCCGGGGCCTTCGCCCTGGTCATTGAATGTGTGCCGGCCGAAATCTCTGCAGAAATCACCCGCCAGGTTGAAATCCCGACGATCGGCATCGGGGCCGGGGCCGGATGTGACGGCCAGGTCCTGGTTTTACACGACATGCTGGGGCTTTTCGATCGTTTCCGGCCGTCCTTCGTCAAGCAGTACGCCGACCTCGGCCGGGAGGCCAGCCGGGCCCTGACCGATTTCAGCCGGGAGGTCAAAAACGGTACCTTCCCCGGTCCCGAACACTCGTTCAAGTAACATGGGAAAGCCAGGCGCCAAACCTTTTACAAAACGTAACTATTCAGCCGACTACGGGGTCGGGCGCGGCTTTTCTTCGCCCCCTCCTGAAAGAGGGGAGATAGAATTTAGC
>WFRT01000153.1 GCA_015486445.1 Pseudomonadota bacterium
GCATTGCGACTGTCTGAGCGCAGCGAGTTTTGCAATGCGGGCGGAGCGAGCGCTGGAAAAACAGAAATCTTAACGCCTAGCGAAGAAAAGCCGCGCCCGACCCCGTATTCGGCTGAATAGTTACAAAAAATTTTCCTTGGCACAGAAAAACCAACTGGTGGGCGGGTTTGACTTGGGGTAATGGGCCGGTTATATTTCATTTAGAGTGGTCGGCTGAAAAATCAAACAACAGTGGAGGTGGCAATGGGTAAATGTAGATATTTCTTTATCCTGGTTGTTTCATTCATAATATTGCTAATATTGCTGCCGGGTCCCCTGTTTGCGGCTCTGGCTACATCCGACACCTGGGATGAAAATGCCATCTTCTATTATCTTCATGGTTGGCAGCCCAATACGGCCACTACCGTTGTTGAAGGCCGTTATCCGGGCGGCAATCCGGATGGTTATCTATGTTCATTCAGTGACCCCGGCAACCCGAAACCAATTTCGACGATTGGTGCATTGAACCGGGACGCACGTTATACGGGGGATTATCAAGCGGCAAACATCAGGCGGGTTGATGTTGATCTGAATCTGCTGTCCGGCAGCCTTTTGCATGTTTATTTGCGGTTTCGCTATCTCGATTGCAAACATAATGGCTGGGATTTTGAGATAGCCCATCGCCTGCCCCTCGGACAATGGAAAAGTTTTCAAATTCCATTTGATCCCAACTGGTCCGATACCGAGGCGAAGGCGGCGGGATGGATCCAGGAAGCAAATTCGGCTTCCTTCAGTGAAACTATGCGACATGTTTACACGGCAGAGATCAGGCTAAGTTCAGGAATAAATGTCGTCAATACCCGGTTGGGAATTGATAATTTTGCCCTCGTTTCCGGCAGCCCATCTTATGTTCCCGGCCCCTACAACTATTATCTGCCCTATTTCAAGTCCGGCGGCGGGACCTGGACCGGCCTGGGGCTGGCCAATCTTGACCGCAAAGATTCATCCGCCCTGCAAGTTGAAGTTTTTGACTCCCATGGGGATTTGCAGGCAATCGAAAACAGAAGCATCACCGGCCGGGGCCAGGACGCCTTCCCCGTGGCCGCAGAACTCAACAAGAGTGGATGGGTACGGATCAATTCCTTCCGGCCGATGGCCGGACTGGCTTTCCTGGGTTCCGGAAACCAACCCGCATTGATGGCGGATATTCCATTCGTATCCGAGCTGTCAACCGCTTTGATCATTCCTCATATCGCCCAGAACGATTACTGGGATACAATAATTTACATCTGCAATCCCAACGATGAAACTGCATCCGTGGTTTTCCAGTATATCGATCGAGCCGGAACCCTCCTGGCAACCAAAGAAGAAACCCTGCCCGCGAAAACCAGTGGCGAGTTCCCCCTGGCAACGCTGTTTGCCCAGGCCGTCCCCCTGTCCGGGAGGGTGGAAATCAACTCTTCCCTCGGCATCGCGGCTTTCGCCCTGTATAACGATAGAAAGGAAGGAGGTACATATTATGCCGGGATAAATGCCGAAAACCAGGAGTAGCCGGCTGTTTTTGGCAAGGGCTGGAGATGTGGGCTTCCCCGGCCGTTGCCCGGAAACAGTTCAACCCGAATGATCTTTGCCTTCTGCCTTGCAAACTTCTGTAAAATAAACATGATACAAGACAACAAAAAGATCATATGGCACATTATCACCCAAAAAAACACTTGACCGAACAAAAAGCCAACCGATTCTCCTGCGCCCGACAAGTTACATTCTCCCCTCCCCATCGCTCAACTCACCCGGGAAAACATGCGAAGCACTTTTCAGCGCCGATTATTGATTTTACCGGATAATCGGTTATACTGATATTATATAAAATCAAACACGCCTCTCCGTAAACCTGATCAAGATCCCCGCTTCCGCTTAATCACCCGGGCCGGTCGGCCTGCCGAACCGCCCTCCCCGGAGACGGCCAGCCTTAAGGTTTTACCGGCAACCGCCTGGCCGGCAACGGCGACCAAGCGGTTGCCAAACACTGGAGACAGGAGGGAAACCGCATGAACAGAAAGGCACGGAATCTTTTTATCCTGGGGTTGACAATCTTGCTTGGTGCCGTCGCCAGCCCCCTCTCCGCCGCCGACTGGAAATCGGCATTCGATACCGAACCGCCTCCCGCAACCAGTCAAGCCCCTACCCGCACAAGACGGCCCAGGGGCTATTCGACCGTTGTGGCCCCGGCAATGAACGCGTTCCAAGAGCGCCAGGCCGGTGGCGGCATCACCTATCTCCGGGCCGAACCGGACCACCTGCCGGCCGACGGCCGCAGCACCGCCAAAATCATTTTCAAGATCGTCACCCCGGGACGCTTTTCCCTGCGCCTGACCCCCAATGTCGGCCGCCTTATTACTCCGTCCCGGATAGTCGAGGACCGGGAACTCAGGGCCAGCTACCGGGCTCCCACAGCGGCCGAACTCGGCCCGGCACGCCAGGTGACTATCGCTATCATTCCGGAAACCGGGCCGGCGGCGAAGGTCACAATCTCGTTCGATCTCAACAGCGATGACCGGTGCAGCGATTTGAACGGCGAGTTGCGCACCCTGCTGGACTTCGGCAAACAGCTGGAAACCGTGGAAAACCGGGCTCGCCAGACCCGTATCAAGGTACGGTTTGCCCGGGTGGCGATCAGCAAAGCACGAAAAAACCTGGCCGCAACCCGCCAGCGCCTGGCGACATGCAACCAGTATCAAGGTTATTTTTTAAGTTCGAGACATGGTCGCCAGGCCCTCGAAAATGAGAAACGGGAGGTTTCCAGGCTGCAAAAGCTGATAGCGGACATGGGGAAGGAGCAGACCGGCGAGATCGAAAAGATCAAAGGGGAATTCGATCAAAGCCTCGACCGGCTGGACGGGCTCAACGACTCCCTGACATGCCCGGACGTCAAAAAAGCCCTGAAAGATTTGCGCCGCTTCGTGGTTGAACGCCGGGACTTGATCCAACTGGACCTTTACCTGGCCGGTGGCGACCTGCATCGTTTCCGCAAACTTCTGCAGGAATACAGGGATTCAGGCAAATATGCTGAAAAGATTCCCTATTACGAAGCCCTGGACCTGATTGAAAACGGAAAGCGCTCGGGCGCCCTGTACAAGCTCAGGGACGCCGTGAAAAAATTCCCCGATTCGAAACTTCTCAAAAAAATGCTGGCCAATCTGGAAGTCGGCTACCTCAAGGCCATTAACGCCCAGGTGCACGGCGAGGCCGCCCAGGTCCGGGCTCTGGCCTGGGAACGCTTCAAAGAGTACGGCGAAAAGGGCTGGTGGGGATATCTAAGCAGCACTCTGGACATGGGGCTCGTTACCACCACGCGCACTTTGATTGGCGATTTTGACAAACTGGAGCTCCTGCAGAGTGTCCAGCTGCATGACGCGGCAGTTACCGAGACCGGCTTGATGATACTCATCCGGCTGCGGGAAAAGGGACTGAGCCTCGAAGAAATCCGGGGTTTGAACAATCAACAGTTCATCTCCATGATCAAGGAAAAATATGGTCAGGAACTGGCACCGAAGACCGCCATGCACATGCGTTACGCTCTCACCTACGCCTACCAGAATCGTGATGTCAGACGGCTGTTCATGAAAGACCAGCAACAATTCGATATCGATTTCGGCCGTTCCTATTACGACAAAGAAGCCTTCGCCAAAACCTGGCTGGAAAGTGCCTACGATGCTATTGACGCCAAGAACCTGGCCCTGTTTCTGGGACCGAACGCGGTTATGGCGGGCAGTGTCGGCCGGGCCTGGTACACCCTGGGCTCCGGGATGAGCGAGGCCGAATTGCTCTCCGCCGCCACCGTGGGTGACGTGATATCGGAGACCGTCGGAGTAAACAAGATCATTGAAATTCTCGCCCGCCACCCCTGGGGCAGGGCGGCGGCCGAATACATGTGCAAGTTCAAGGCCGAATCCGGGACCACCAAAAAACTGGTGGCCGAAGCCCTGGTGCAGAGCGGAATCATCGGCAGCGCGGCCATGGTCCCCGGGGCTCCCGGCAAGGCCGCGATGGTGGCCGCCGAAATCATGGTAACCTTCGCGGGTTTAGGAGACATCGACAAAACCGTGCGCATCCTCAGAAAATGCGGGGTACGCGCCCAGGATGTCGGCAAGGTCGCCAGACGGATTCTCAAGCTGTCCGACGAGGCCGCCGCGGTGGCCGTCACAGCCGAGCACCGCGCGCTTCTGGACCAGGCGATCAAACAGCTCGACAGCGGGGGCCAGTTGTCACCGGAATTGAAAAAAGCTCTCAAGAAAGAAGGGGAGAAATACTTGGCCAGGCTGCGAAAACAGGGCCTCGAGCTTGCCCGGAAAACCGACAACCCGCTCGGGAAACAGGCGGTCAACCAGGGCGGCCTGCTGCTCAAGGCCGGCGAGGACGCGGTCGAGGGAAAGGCCGCTGCCGCCAAGCTTCTCAAGCAACGGGCCGATGAAGTGGGTGCAGGGATCGAGGCCTCGAGGAAAAAACTGGGCCGGCAGGCAGAAGAGCTCAAAAAGATCGAGGATGGGCTCAAGCAGCCGGGCAGCCGGGAAGTCAAAAGTTCCCTGAAACGGGATGCCATCGCTTCCCTGGACAGCAACCCCCAAAAACGCAAGCTGCCGCCCGAAGATGCCCGGGAAGAGGCAAAACGGCTCTATGCCCTTTTTTCCTCCGCGGGAAAAGACTATTCCATGCCGATGCCGGCCCATAAGATATTGCGCGAGGCTGATGAAGCGTTGCTTGAGGGTAATTATGAAAAAGCCGCCGCCAAATACCGGGAAGTCAGGCATTTATCTGAAGCCATGGAACATTCAGGTCAAGCGGAAAACATAATCGACAACTACAGACACGCCGCCGACGATGCCGAGAAGAAAAGACTGCTGGCCAAAAAAACCGAAGCGGAGGCCAGCCGGATAATCGCTCCCGGACAAGGCGGTGACAACCCGGTGCGGGCCGCAATCTCCGACCAGGAGCAAAAGAGCCTGAATGATGCCATCTCCAGGGCTTACAGCGAAGCGAAGGAGAGGGCCGGACGGCGCCTCAAGGCGTTGGCGGAGGAAAACGGGCAAAGCGTTGACGACCTGCAGGATAA
>WFRT01000154.1 GCA_015486445.1 Pseudomonadota bacterium
AGCTAGCGAGTGTCGTAGGTTTCAGGGTAACTATTCAGCCGAATTCCATCTCCTCTCTTTCAAGGAGGGGGCGGGGTGGTTTTTCGGAGCGGTTTCGGAAAGATTTCGTTGTTTTTCCCAGCGAGCGGGAGCCCATAAGCATTGCAACTGTTTGAGCGTAGCGAGTTTTGCAATGCGGGCGAAGCGAGCGTAAGGAAAAACAGAAATCTTAACGCCTAGCGAAAAAAGCCGCGCCCGACCCCGTATTCGGTTGAATAGTTACGCTTTGTGCGCAAAAGAAAAAGGCCGGCTGGAGATTTTCCAGTCGGCCTTTTTTGCCGTTTGCGGGGGGTGGCAGCCTGGTCTTTTTCGGTGGATTATTTTCCCGGAGCCAGCAGCAGCATGCCCTGGTATTCGGCCAGATGTTCGTAGAATTCGAGAAAAATCTCCTGCTCCTCGGTTTCGGGGCGCTGCCGGCGCAGCAGGTAGTCGATTTCATCGTCAAAGCGCAGGCCCAGCATCTCGAGCAGGTGAAAACGCTTGACTTCAAGCCCCAGGGCTCCGGCCACCTGTTCCAGGTGATCGAAACGAATATTGTACTCGTCGTGATCCTTGAGCTGGATGCGGCGGGGATTGATATGGCCGCCCGGGGGTTCGATGGCGGAATAGAGCGAGAAGGGATAGGGAAGCATGGTGTCGCTGCCGTGTTCGCTGATAAAGGTGGTGGCGATGTTGCTTTCAGCGATGATTTCCACCAGCCGCAGGGCCCCGTAATTGAGATTGAAGCCCTCCGGCAGATCGCTGATGTCGAGCTTGTAGGTTGTGATCAGGCGGGCGGCTTCGGCGTACAACCCGTTCTCGTCAAGTTCGGCCGGGGCGGGAATCGCTCCGGATTCCGGCGGCGGGCCAGCCGAATGGAGTTTCCGGCGTTCGATTCCGGTGATGGTCGGCAGGTCACCGATGATCTCGTTGACGAGCAGTAGTTCGGCCGCCGGGCGGGTTTCCGGAAGCCAGGTAAAGAGGTCCTCGCAGATGAACTCGCAGGCCACCGCCTGTCCGGCCAGGGCCTGGCGCTGTTTTTCCAAAAGCAGGGGAGAGATGTCAAGCATGGTCAGCCGGTCCGGAGACAGGACCTCCAGCAGTCCCCGCATCAGGGTGCCGTAGCCCCCCCCGATTTCGATGACCCGGCCGCCCCGCTCGGCGACCCCGGCTTCCCGCAGAAGAAACTCGGCCAGAAGCCGGCCGTAGGAAGCCGGCTTCTCCAGGCTTTTGGCGAAAGTGCCGCGGCCGTCGCCGAGACTCTGGCAGATGGTCATCTCCCAAAGCAGGCTGGGGTGGTCCCCGGTATAATAGGCGCTGGTCAGGTTGAGGTCAACCATGTTGCCGCTTATCAGGCCCGCAACTGGCGGCCGCCGATCAAGTGGTAGTGGAGATGGTAGATGACCTGTCCGCCCTCGGCATTGGTGTTGATCAGGGTCCGGTAGCCGCTTTCGGCAACCTCGAATTCGAACGCCAGTTTTTTTACCACCTTGTGGATGTGGGCGATAATGTCCATCTCCTCGTCAGGCAGGTCGTTTAAGGTCGGGTAGTGTTTTTTCGGCACGATCAACAGGTGGACCGGGGCCTTGGGATTGATATCCTTGAAGGCGTAGACCTTTTCATCCTCGTAAACCTTTTCCGAGGGAATTTCACCCCGGATGATTTTACAGAACAGGCAATCTTCCATAAACAAACCTCCTTGTTCCCGCATGACTCAATGGCACCGGGATGGTTGCCGGGGGGGTGCCCGGATCAGGTCAGAACCGCACCGCCGGCGGCCGAGCCGACGAGGCGGGCGTAGCGGTGGAGGTAGCCCTCCTTGATCCTGGGTTCCGGTTTCTGCCACTGCTGTCGACGTTTTGCGATCTCTGACTCGTCGACCAGCAGTTCGAGTTTCTGAGCGGGTATGTCAATGCTGATGAGATCGCCTTCCCGAACCAGGCCGAGCAGGCCTCCGGCACTGGCTTCCGGGGAGATGTGGCCGATGGCCGCCCCCCGGGTGCCGCCGGAAAAACGCCCGTCGGTCAGGAGGGCGACTTCACGGTCCAGGCCGATCCCGGCCAGGGCCGCGGTCGGCGACAGCATTTCCCGCATACCGGGCCCGCCCTGGGGGCCTTCGTAGCGGATGACGATCACTTCGCCGGGATTGATCCGGCGGCCGATAATCGCGGCAAAGGCCTCTTCTTCGGCCTCGAAAACCCGGGCTGGACCCTGGTGCACCAGCATTTCAGGAGCCACCGCCGATTGTTTGACAACGGCCCCGTCGGGGGCCAGGTTGCCCTTGAGGACGGCCAGCCCGCCGGTGGCGTGATAGGGATTGTCGAGGGGGCGGATAACTTCCGGGTTTCGGACCTGGATGCCGGGGTCGGCCAGGTTTTCCGCCAGGCTCAGGCTCGTGGCGGTCAGGCAGCCGCCGTCGAGCAGGCCCTTTTCGTAAAGCTGCTTCATGATCGCGTAAACGCCGCCGGCCTCGTGGAGGTCGGCCAGATGGTGGGGGCCGCCCGGCGACATGTTGCAGATGTGTGGAGTTTTCCTGCTTGCGCCATGAAAATCGTCGAGGGTCAGGGGCCGGCCGGCCTCGTGGGCGATAGCCGGCAGGTGCAGTGAGGTGTTGGTCGAGCCCCCGAAGGCCATATCCACGGCCAGGGCATTCATAAAGGCTTCCCGGGTCAGCAACTGGCGAAAGGTGATATTTTTTTCCACCAGTTTCATCAGGGCCCGGCCGGAAGCCTTGGCCAGGCGGATGCGGGCGGCGTCCACCGCCAGGGTCGTGCCGTTGCCCGGCAGGGCGATTCCCAGGGCCTCGGTCAGGCAGTTCATCGAGTTGGCGGTGAACATGCCGCTGCAGGAACCGGCCCCCGGGCAGGCGGAGTTTTCCAGCTCCCTGAGCCCGGCTTCATCGAGTTCCCCGATCTGGACCTTGCCCATGCCTTCGAAGACCGTGATCAGGTCGATTTCAGCTCCGTTGCAGATCCCGGTGCGCATCGGCCCGCCGCTGACGACGATGGTGGGCAGGTCGAGGCGGGCTGCGGCCATGATCATGCCGGGGACGATCTTGTCGCAGTTGGGGATCAGGACGAGGCCGTCGAAGGGGTAGGCCCGGGCCATGCTCTCCACCGAATCGGCAATCAGTTCACGCGAGGCCAGGGAATATTTCATCCCCTGGTGCCCCATGGCGATGCCGTCGCAGATGCCGATGGTCGAAAACTCCATCGGGGTGCCGCCGGCCATGCGGACGCCGTCCTTGACGGCCTGGGTGATCCGGTCAAGGTGGATATGGCCGGGAATCACCTCGTTGGCTGACTGGGCGATGCCGATCAGGGGGCGGGAAAGTTCTTCATCGGTGTAGCCGATGGCTTTCAGCAGGGAGCGGTGGGGAGCCCTCTCGATACCTTTAGTAATCTGGTGGGAACGCATTTCAGAGCCTCACTGGTTTTGCGGTTGATGATCTTTGGGTTGCTCTTTGCTTTTTTCGGGAGCCTCTTGCGCCACGGGGGGGGCGCGGGATTTCCACGGCAAAACCCCGGGTAAAGTTTTCCGGCAGGGCCGAGCGGGCCCGGGCCAGGGACCCGTCGCTGCCGAAAAAATCGACCACGGCAACGGTTCCCAGGGGGTGGCTGAAGGCGTAGCCGAGATCTTTGCCGGTGCCCGGATCGCGGACCATCTCGGCCCGGGCAAAAACCTGGAGCTCACGTCCGTAGAGCAGGTCGCTGCGATGGCCGGCGTCAAGAATATACTGGTTTTCGGCGCTCGGGTCGCGTTCTATCCGGCACCACCAGGGGGTGGCGTTGACCAGGTTGACCAGGGGAACGGGGTCGCTGGGTACCAGCGGATACCAGAGCCGGCCCTGGAAATCCCGAATAAAGGTAAAGGCGGCAACCGGGTTGCCGGTCTGGGCGTCGATCCAGTTGCAGGTAAAGTAGCTCCGGTCGCGGCCGGTGCGGCTGACCAGGAAAAGGACAAACTGAACCGGTGGCGCGGCCGCGGTTTTCTGCAGCCACTGTCGCACGGCTTTTCTGATTTCCTGAGGCCGGGTCAGCAGGCGCCCGGCCTCATTGAGCCGGGGGTTAAAATTTTCCACGACCCTCAAGGGCAGGGTTTTTTCCAGCTCGATCTCCAGCTGGGTGATGATTTCCGGGTGCCGGAGACTGACCTGGGTGGGGAAAAGCAGGGCCCGGCGGCGCAACGGGAGGATCGGAGCCGCAGCAGTCGAACCCAGGTCTTCGGCGGTTTGGTTTTTAACCTCCTCCGCCGTGGTTTCCCTGGAACTTTCACCTGCGGACGGTTTTTTCGTGTTTTCCGGCTGACCGGCCGCCGTCTGGAGCTCTTTTTTCTCCCGGGGACGGGGCAGGTTGACGGTGTAAGCCTGGTAATTGCCTTTCTGGTAAACGGTTTGCGGTATCCAGATGGCGGGCTCGGCTTCGGGGTCGCCCTGCCGGGCCGGGTTTATCACCCGGACATAGGTCACCCCCTCGACGACCATGGTCTCGAGATTTTGCACCGTTGCGGGAAATTTGTCAATCTCCTGCCGGGGCATAAAC
>WFRT01000155.1 GCA_015486445.1 Pseudomonadota bacterium
ATACAGTCGAGACAGCAGGGATCCTTTCCATCTTTCTTGACATTATACAACCGCTTGCTGGGATCAACCGGCACGTAACTATACAGATACGGCGAACCGTCAGTGCAGATGTTCGGACAGATTTCGGTATCGGAGATATCGGCGTACGTCAGCACGCTGGCGACCAGCCCGCTTTTACCGGTAGCATCTGTACAGGAATCCTGGTAATCACAGTCGTCCGGGTCACTAAAGTTTCTGTCAGTAAAGTAGACACCTTTCTGGGGCTCGAGAATCTCGACCCGGAAACCGTAGCTGGCGCTGGTCTCCCAGATAGGGTTAAGGGGATCATAATCGGGGCAGTCACAGACCTTCATGACGATGAAGCGCTGGCCTGAGGTGCAGTACCCGTCCATGTTCTCAAAGTCGAAAGTCGGACATTCGGGGCATGTCGGGGCCTCCTGCGCTGGATTACTACAGGAGTAATCGCTAACAAGATGCAGATCCCAATTCCATTCCTTACAAATCTGCTTGCAGGGGCTGTCAGCGCTGAAGCCCACCGCCGCGGTCGCAAGCATGAAGAGTGCGGCCAGCAACAAAATTAAACTACTTTTCCTCATCTGTTTCCTCCATTGTTTGTGGTTGATTTACCTACATAAAGTATTACAACAGGCAAAATCATTTGATAACAGGTTAACAATAACAACAAAACCTTCTTAAACTGAGAAACATTAAAGCGTTACAACAAAACCAAAACGTTTCTGGGGCGATCCGCACCCCGCGACACCAACCTTCAGATTTTCCTGAGCTTTAACCCCACCTCCTTTCACCTGTCCCTCATAAGCCACATCCGGCGGAAATCGCTGGAGCTAACAGCTCGGAGGGTCTTCGGGTCAGCCAGCGGGCCGTTTGGCATCACCCAGCTACCGACTATTGAACGATTATAGAACGGCATACTATACGACCTCCATTTTATTTGTCAAGCTCTTTTTGCCGAATTTATTAAGAAAATTTAAGCATAGAGAAAAATTTTTCCCGTGGCCACGCCATAACGAGGCCGCTTCTCGGGGGAATCACTGATACATTTTCTTGATCTCGTCGAGCCGGTTGAGAAACGGCCGGCTCACGAAAACCGCGTCATCCTCGTGCAGGATGACGTGCGGAGTGATGAAGAACATCAGCTCGACGCTGTGGAATTCCTTGGCCTGGTAGCCGAAAAGCAGGCGCAGGCCGGGCACCCGGGCAACCCAGGGAACCCCGGTGTAACCGTCGCTGTCGGACTGCATGATAAGCCCGCCGATGACGATGGTCTGGCCGTCGGCCGCCGAGAGCACCGAATCGGCGACCCGCTGGGCGAAAATCGGGGAGTTGATCCCCTCCACGACTTTCTTGGAGATCTGGCTGACCTCCTGGGTAAGCTCCATCCGCACCATGCCGTTGTCGTTGATATGGGGGGTGACGGTCAGGATGATCCCGGTATTGCGGTACTGGATGGTGGTATCGGTGGTCTCGGCCGTCGAGCCGGCGTCGGTGGTCCGGTAGCTCGAGGTCACGGTCGGCACGTCCTCGCCGACCTCGATCCGGGCCGCCTGGCCGTCGGAGGCCAGGATCTGCGGCGCCGACAGGATATTGACCTTGTTTTCGTCGGCCATCGCCTTGATGACCGCCTTGAAACGCTCCGAGTTGTAGACCAGGAACTTGAAACCCGAACCGATGTTGGTCTCGCCGCTGCCGTTGATCAGGCCGAGACCGGAATCGACGCCGATCAGGCCGCTGGCCCCGGTGCCGGCGATGCCTTTCATCAGGTAGCTCCACTCGATCCCGAGCTTGTTGGTCTGGTCGAGCTTGACCTCGGCGATGGTCACCTCGATCAGGACCTGCTTGGGATAGATGTCGAGCTTGTCGATGACCGGCTTGATCTTGCGGTAGTCGTTGGGCGAGGCCTTGATGAGGATCGAATTGGTGGTGTCGTCGACAATGAAGGTGACCTCGCCCTCGAGGGTGCCGCTGACGGCGCTGGCCGATTTCCGCTTGAGGCGATCCTTCTTGCGCCGGTTCTGGAGCTGATTGTCGAGAATGATCTTGCCGAGGGGCTCGGGTTTGTTGTCGTCTTTTTTGGCCTGGGGTTTCTTGCCGCCGGCAAACAGCCCCTCCAAAACCGCGGCGATGTCCTTGGCCACTCCGTTCTGAATGTAGTGGACGAAGATATCCTGGTTGGTTGAATCCTCGGCCAGGGTCGGCACCTCGCGGTCCAGTTCGGCGACCCATTCATCGACTAAGGCGATGGTTTCGGCATTGCGCGACAGGGCGAGAACGATATTGGCCCGGGGCAGGGAGAGGAAGCTTACCGAGGCGTTCACGCTCGACCCCTTGCCGGCGGCCAGGCCGTACATCTGGGCCAGCTTCTGCAGGTCTTTGACCATGTCGGCGGCGCTGACGAACTTCAATATGTAAACCCTCTGCTCGAGACCGGCAAAGACGCTGACGTCGAACAGGATTTTCAGGCGGGCGACCTTGTCGAGCACATGGCTGTAGTCGGAGATCAGCAGGATGCCGCTCGGATCGTGCACGTAAACCTGGGCCCCCTTGCTCAGGTAGGGCTTGATGATATTGACGAACTGGGCCCCGGGCAGGTAGTCGAGGCGAAAGGCCCGGATCACCTTGCCCCGGCGGCTGCCGTTATCGCCGGGCAGCAGCAGCTCGCCGGCTTCGGCCGCCGCCGGCAGGCTCGACTGGGGCATGATTTCCCACACCGGACCGCGCTTGACCATGGCGGCCCCGTTCATCCGCAAAACCCCGCGCAGCAGTTCGAAAATCTCGGCCCGGTTGAGTTCGGCGTTGACCTCTAAGGTAACCTTGCCGCCAACCCCCTGAAGAATCGAGTAGTTCTCCTTGAGGATATCCATGAACATCCGCACGACCTCGATCAGGTCGGCGTCGTCGAAATTGAGGCTGACCGGTTCCCGGCCCTTGATTTCAGCCTTGATCTTGGCCCCGGCCACGGCTTGCCGGCCGGCCGCCCCGGAGGAAAACTTCTTCAGGCGGTGGTTGAAATCCTGCTCCTGGTGTTCCAGCTTGGCCAGCAGCTCCTGGTCGGCTTCGCCGGCCTTAGCCTCCTCCGGCGCCGGGTTGCCAAGACGGGACTGGGCCGCCGCCTTGTCGACCTGGCCGGGGGACGGGCGGCCTTCGAGATAGCCGCCCGGAGACTGCGCCTGGCTGCGGATTGTCGGCCGCAGCCAGGTGCAGGAAGCCAGAAAAAAGACACAGCAGACCACCCCGCCAAGAGAGTAAAGCAAAGTTTTCAGTTTGATCTCCACCATCATTCCCCTCAATCGTCATCCGGCGCCGGCCGGAAACCCTTTCTCATTTCTTGACCCGCCGGTAAACCGGGCCGAACGGGGTGCTGAATTTTTTCAAGACCCCCTGCTCGACCAGGGCATCTTTCTTGGCGGCCGGAAGCTTGCGGATCGCCGCGGAAGAGATGCCCCGGGCCGCAGGAGAGGTCCCGGCCCGGGCCGCGGGAGCGGCAGTCGGCATCGGGGCCTTGGCCTGCTCAACGGTAATTTTCGGCTGGGCCGCGGCCACGGTCTTGATCGGCCGGCGGCGCTTGTTGTCGTAGAGACCGACCTCGAACTGCCGGTTGCGGCTGTCTTTTATGGTCACCTTGCGGGCTTCGACCTTGACCAGGGTGTAAACCAGGCCGTTCGGCCGGTTCTCGTCCCGGGCCTCCTCACCTTCGGCCAGGCGCCACGATTTGCGGCCCAGGCGGGTAAAGCGCAAAACCGCCTTTTTCCGCCCGCCGGCAATGTAGGTCCCATACAGAATCACGTCCCGCCGGGTCGGAGCCGGCTTGGCTTCCTTGACCTCCTCGGTCTTTCCGGCCGGGGCTTCGGGCGTCGGCGGCTGCCAGGCCCGGCGGTCCGGAGAAAAGAGGTTTTTTTCGGCCGCCACGGCGTAGCGGCCGGCTCCGACCTTACTCTTTTCCAGCTTGGATTTAAGTTCCTTGATCGTCGCCTGGACCGCAGTTTGCGCCCCGGCCCCGCTCCCCAGGCGCAGGGTCTCAATCGGCCTTTCGGCATAGTGCAGGTAGGTGCGCCGGGCATTTACCAGGACTCCGAGCCCCAGGAAAAGAAAGAGCAGGGCCAGCCCGGCCCGGGATGTCGGCAGCCATTTCCGCATTTGCATCACATGGTCAGCGCGGTTACAACCGCGTTGAGATAGTAGAACCGCCGCTCGCGGCGGCTGATGGTTTTGACCTCGATCTCTTCAACAAAAACCAGCTTCTCGCTGTTGTGCACGGCGATCAGGAAATCGCGGATCGCACCGATCTCGGCCCGGCAGCTCAGGCGCAGGGCCAGAATCTTGATCCCATCCTTCTTCCGGGCCGGCAGAAACTTGGTGGTGCGAACATCGACCTTGGCGGTGCCGGCCAGACCCTGGACCAGGTTCTGGAACTGGACCTCGGTCAGGGTCGGGGTCTCGCCTTTGACCAGGTAGCGGGTTTCCACCTCGCGGCGAAATTTCTTTAAGGCCTGGTCGAGTTCGACAAACTCCTGGCGGCGGGCCGCCAGACGGCTGTATTTCTGGTACTGCAGGGTCTTGAGCGTGATCTCCTCGTCCAGGGCCCGGTTGCGGTCCTGGTAGTAGCTCCAGCCGCTGCGCACCACGAGGATCAGGGCCAGGACGGCGGCGACCGCATAGAGAACCTCGCGGCGGCGGAGAAGATTGAGCAGGGAGTTTTCTGTCGTCATCCGCCTACTCCAGATCGACAACGATCTTGAAGGTTTCACTGCCGCCCCGCTTGACCACCGGAGAATCGAAATGAACCTCCTTGAAAAGCGGCGAGTTCTCCAGGGCCTTGACCACTGTGGTCGCCGACTTCGAGGTACCCTGGAGATAGATGCGCCGGTTCTTGACCGCCAGCGACCGCAGCCAGGCGTCCTGGGGGATGACCTCGGTCAGCTCCTTCAAGACATCGATCGTCCGGGCGTGTTCCCGGGCCAGCCGACCCAGGGCTTCGAAACGCTCAATCAGTTCCCGGTTGCGCTGCCGGATGTCTTTCAGTTTTTCCGCCTCCCGGCGGGTCTCGGCCAGCCGGGTTTCAACCCGGGCCAGGTAGTGCCCCTTGCCGGCCACCACGGCCAGGGGCAGGCTCAACAGGGAGACAAGGAAAAAAGCCAGGGCCGCGGCTTCGAGTTTGAACCAGAGCCGGCGGCGCTTCATGACCTCCGGTGAAATCAGATCGATGCTGTAGGGAAACTCGGCCCAGTTGAGATAGAAACTTTCCGGCAGGGAGGTAATTTCGACCGGCGCGGCCTCGGGCTTGAGCCGCACCAAAGCGGTTCGGACCGCGGGCGTGGTCGACCAGCAGAAAATCTTCTCGATGCTGGCTCCCCGATTTTCGGCCAGCGGCAGGCTGCGGGCCAGAAAAGATTCTGCGTCACGCTCCCCGGCCGGGCTGCCGTCCCAGGCCTGAAAAAGAATCTCGGTGCTGTCAAAGAGCAGCATCTCGCAGGCCTCTTCACCGCCGGAAACATAAAGGCCGGGCTCGTTGACCATCCAGGCAAGGGGAAACAGGGCCGGGAAAACTGCCGTCAGGTTGAGGCCCGCGGCGGCAAAATCGGCCTTGTAACCGTCAACCCGCGCCCGTTCGGCCAGGGTCACGCAAACCGCCAGGCGATCATTCTCCTCACGGCAATAGCTGCGCCAGTAGAAGGTCTCGAGATCGTCCGGCACGTGGCGCATCAGTTCATAACTGACGGCCTCTTCCAGGTTCTCCGCGGCCGCCAGCGGCAGGCTGCAATGGACCACGGTGAAAAGCTCCAGCGGCAGGCCCAAAAGCAGCAGATCATCGAGCCGGGGCCGGTGGTTGCGCTGCATCGCGGCCACCGCACCCCGCAAATCACCGGTCGGCCCCAGGGGGTATTCCCGCTCCTCGACAATCCGAACCTTCCCGCCCAGGCTGCGGCGCAGGCGCAGAAAAGCGAGATGACGCTCGCGGACCAGCAACAACTTGGTCTCGGGCAGCCAGGGAAGGTTCATCGAAAAAATCTCCGGAAAACTTAGGTTAAAGGTAACTATTCAGCTAAATTCTATCTCCCCTCTTTCAGGAGGGGGCGGGGGTGGTTTTTCTGAGCGGTTTCGGAAAGATTTCGTCGTTTTTCTTAAGCCGAGCGGGAGCCCATAAGCATTGCAACTGTCTGAGCGTAAGCGAGTTTTGCATACGCCCAACGGAAGTGCCCTTGGGGTGCGGGCGAAGCGAGCGCGTGGAAAAACAGAAATCTTAACGCTTAGCGAAGAAAAGCCGCGCCCGACCCCGGATTTGGCTGAATAGTTACGGTTTAAGTTATTATTGCGAACGCCGGCCGGCACCCGGCGCCGCGGGATAGACCCGGCGCTGCCAGCCCCCC
>WFRT01000156.1 GCA_015486445.1 Pseudomonadota bacterium
CGTGGCAACCACGAAAATCGCCAGGTAGACTTTTAGTTCGGTGTTTTTGAGAAGGGCCCGGCCGCCCCCGGTCAGCAAACGAAAGTGCAGAACGAAGTTCATCCCGGCGGCGACCATGAAAAAGGTTATGACCCAGTCGATATAGGCGGAATCATAGGCCGCGACGCTGGCGTTCCGGGTCGAGAAACCGCCCGTGGCCACGGTTCCGAAAGCGTGGGTCAGGGCATCCAGGAAACTCATCCCGCCGAACTTCAGGAGCAGGGTCTCGGCCACCGTCATGCCGAGATAGATGTACCAGAGATACTTGGCGGTCTCGGCGATCCGCGGGGTTATCTTGTCGACCGTCGGACCCGGGGCTTCGGCCTTGACGAACTGGAGCCCGCCGATCCCCAGAAGCGGCAGGATGGCGACCGTCAGGACCACGATCCCCATGCCTCCAAGCCAGTGGGTCAGGGAGCGCCAGTAGAGAATCGAATGGGGCAGGGATTGGATCTCGGTCAAAATCGAGGCCCCGGTGGTGGTGAAACCGGAAATGGTCTCGAAATAGGCGTCGCAGAAGGAAGGGATGGTCCCGGAAAGATAGAAAGGCATAGCGCCCAGCAGGCCGGCCATGGCCCAGCCGCCGCTGACGAAGAGAAAACCGTCTTTGAACGACGGCTGGGACCGCTGCAGCGAGCGGGTCGCATAGAGTACGCCCCCGGCAAGCAGGACCGTACCCGCCACCGGCAGCAGAAAGGCCCGGCACTCGTCATATTCATGGTAGAGCGCGGCCACCCCGGCCGCGGTCAGCAGGAAGCCGCAGAGGATCAGGAGCAGGTAGGAGATTATCCGGGTAACGATCCGCGGGTTCATCGCTCAGTGCAGAAAAAGGTCTTCAAGAGCGTCGACCTGCTCGGCCTTGGCGAAAGTCACAACGTTGTCGCCGGCCTCCAGGACAAAGTCGCCGTCCGGCACCAGGTTCCGGCTGCCGCCGACCGTCGGCCGGTTGACCGCGACCACCAGGGAGCCGCTCGGCAGTTTGAGCTCCCGGATCCGCTTGCCGGCTATCCGGCTGTCGGGGCTGATCGCAAACTCGATGGCCTCGGCCTTGCCCTCGAAGATCGAGTAGACCCGCTTGACATTCCCCCGCCTTATGTATTTGAGGATGGCGCCGACGGAACTCACCTTGGGACTGACCGAGGCGTCGATACCGAGCTGCTCGGCGACATTGAGGTAGCCGGACTTGTTGACCACCGGCACCACCCTTTTCACGCCGAGGCTCTTGGCATAAACCGCGGTCAGCATGTTCAGGGCCTCGTCCGGGGTCGTGGTCACCAGGAGGTCGGCCAGGTTGAGCTGTTCGTCGGCAAAAATCTTCTCGTCGGAGATATCCTCGTTGATGACCAGGGCCTCGGGAAAACGTTCGGCCAGAAGCTTGCAGCGTTCGTAATCCTTTTCCACGATCTTGACGCTGCGGCCGCTGGAGATCAAAAACTCGGTCACGTAACCGCCGATCCGCCCGCCGCCGACAACCACAACCTTCTGGAGGTGGTGATGCCGGTGCCCGATTTTCCGAAAGATTCTCTCGATGCTGGCCCGGCTGGCCACAATAAAAACCCGGTCCCCCGGCTCGAGCACGGTCTCGCCGTGGGGAATGATTACCTCGTCATCCCGGCTGATCCCGGCAATGATGAACTTGTCTTGCAAAAACCGGTGCAGGGACTGGAGGCTGCGGCCGCAGAGCGGCGAGTCCTGATCTACAAAGAGGTTGCGCATCTGGATTCCGGTACCCTCGAAGACCAGGACCTTGCCGGTGGCCCCGCCGGCAACGACATTCATGATCGCCCGGGCCGCCTCGATTTCAGGGTTGACGATGTAGTTGATTCCCAGCAGGGTGTTGTTGAGAATCCCGCTGTGCTGGTATTGAAGGCTGCGGACCCTGGCGATCGTGGTCTTGACCTTGTAGCGGCCGGCCACCACCAGGCAGGAGACGATATTGACCTCGTCAAGGTTGGAAACCGCGATAAAGGTGTCGGCCCCGTCGACCCCGGCCTCGGCCAGGACTTCCGGGTCTCCTCCTTCTCCCCTGACCACCAGGCAGTCGAGATGATCGGCCACGAAACGGGCCCGGGCCGGGTCCTTTTCGATCAACACCACATCCTGGTTGCTGGCCACCAGTTGTTCGGCCAGGTGAAACCCGACCTCGCCGGAGCCCGCAATGACGATCTTCATCTTTCCCCCCGGAAATCGTTCAAACAGGGTTCAACACCTTTTTTCTCAACTATTTCCCGTTCCTAGCAGACCCTGCCGGCCGTGTCAAACCGAGAACGAAAAGGGGCTGTGGATACGACAATTAAGGGATTGACAACCGGCAATAAACAAGATAGAATCGGTATAAATTAAACAACCGTCCGGGAGAACCGAAAAATGAACCAGAGCAACGAAAAAATGCTGGCCGCGCTGAAAAGCGCCATGGAGGCCGAATTGACCGGCCACCATTTCTACAAGAACGCCGCCTCGACCACCTCCGACCCCCAGGGCCGGGAAACCTTCGAGCGCCTGGCCCGGGAAGAGCTGCACCATTTCAACTACCTCAAGAAACAGTACAACAGCATCCTGAAAACCGGAGAATTCGATTTCTCGGCCCCGCTGGCCGGCAGGGATAGAGATGAAACCGTAAAGGCCATCTTCAGTCCGCAGCTAAAATCCCGAATCCAGCAGAGCCATTTTGAGATCACCGCCCTAAGCGTCGGCATGCAGCTTGAGATGAACGCCGTCAAGTTCTACCAGCGGTGCGCCGACGACAGCAGCGACCCCCAGGTC
>WFRT01000157.1 GCA_015486445.1 Pseudomonadota bacterium
ACTGGTCCAGTTTTCGAAATCCACGCCGAAAAGCTTAAGATCATCGCGAATCCCGCTCAGGATCGCTGAGGCGGCATACTCGGTAAAAAATTCAAGCCCTAAATCATCCTCCTCGGACGTTTCCGCGGGCACCAGGCTATCGCCCCGGTCCTGCCGGAGCGGGACGATCCCGGAAGGCTACTACCAGGGGGAGTACCTGAAGGGACTCGCGGCCCAGCTCCGGCAGGACCGGGGCGACAGCCTGGTGCCCGTGGAAACGGCCGAGGAGGATGATTCCGGGCTTGAATTTTTTACCGAGTATGCCGCCTCCGCGATCCTGAGCGGGATTCGCGATGATCTTAAGCTTTTCGGCGTGGATTTCGAAAACTGGACCAGTGAAAAAAGCTTTTTTACCGGCGGCCAGGTCGATGCCGCCCTTAACGACCTGGAAAAGCAGGGGGCGCTTTACGAAAAAGAAGGCGCCACCTGGTTTGCTTCGTCGCGCTTCGGTGACGAAAAGGATCGGGTCGTGGTTCGGGCCAACCGGGTCAAAACCTATTTCGCTTCCGACATTGCCTACCATCGCAACAAGTACGAGCGGGGCTTTGACCTGCTGATCGACGTCTGGGGCGCCGACCATCACGGCTATGTGCCCCGGCTCAAGGCGGCAATCGAAGCCCTGGGCCACGACCCCGAAAGCTTTGCCGTAATCCTGGTCCAGTTGGTCAGCCTGCTGCGGGCCGGTGAGCCGGTGGCGATGTCGACCCGCTCCGGCGAGTTCATTACCCTGAGCGAGGTGGTCGGCGAGGTCGGGCGCGACGCGGCCCGCTACTTTTTCCTGACCCGGCGCTCGGACAGCCATCTCGAGTTCGACCTCGAACTGGCCAAGGCCCGGAACAATGACAACCCGGTCTACTATGCCCAGTACGCCCATGCTAGGATCTGCAGCATCATGCGCAAAGCCGTTGAAGCGGGGTTCGCGGTGTCCGGCCGGGATCTGCGGACGGCCCCGGGAACTTCCCTGACCGGGCCCGAGGAGCTTGACCTGATCAAAAAACTCGATGCTTTTACCGCCACCCTGGAGAGCGCGGCCCGGACCCTGGAGCCCCATCGTCTGACCTATTATCTTGACGAACTGGCGGCTATGCTGCACTCCTACTACAACCGCAGCCGGGTCATCGTCGAAGACCGCGACCTTTCCCGGGACCGTTTGCTGTTGATGGCGGCGATTCGCCAGGTTGTCGGTCTCTGCCTCAGCCTGCTCGGAGTTTCGGCCCCGGAGCGGATGTAGAAACTCAGGGTAAGTTGAAGCCGAAAGCCACCCCCGCCCCCTCCTGAAAGAGGAGAGGGAGATAGAATTTAGCTGAATAGTTACTCGGGAAGTTCAATGCTGTTGAAGGTGGTGTGAGGGAAGCCATGTGGGAACAGTTGAAAGCCGGTTTGGTTCTGCTTTTTTTTCTCCTGCTTTTTTTTGTCGTCGGCGTCATGGTCGGTTTGAAATTGCCGGAAAATGAAGCCTGGCAGCGCTGGCGGGGAACCTATAAGGCCAGCCGGGAGCAGTTGAAGCCGGTGGATGTCGCCGTGATCCAGTTTCCCGGGGGCAATTGTTCCGGTGGAGTCTGCCGGGTGACGCCCCCGGCCGGAGAGGACGCGCCCCCGGCCACGGCCCCGGAGAAGGAGACCCGGCTGACCTTCTACCGGGAGCTTTCCGACCATCCGGACAAAAACCGTCCGGCCGCCCCTCAGCCGGCGAACCAGGCGGAACCGGCCCAGCCGGCCAGGAAGGTCCGGAAGGTGAGTAAGAAGTCTCCCCCGGCCCCGGCAAAAGCCTCAGCCCCGGCCGTGGCCGGAAACTGGGAAGTCCGCATATGTTCTTTGCCCCAGGAGATCAAAGCCCGGCTCGAACGCAGCCGCCTGCTCAAGAAGTATCCCGGGATCGAAATAGAGCCGGTCAAGGTGACCGGCAAGGGCACCTGGTACCGGGTCAAGATCGCCAACATAAAGGATTATACCCGGGCCGAGCGCTACCGGAATGAACTGCTCAAAACCGGCAAGTACAAACCGATCATAGTCAAGCGCAACTGACGATTTTCTCCGCCGGGTCATCCTTTTTTGCGCCCGACCCAGTATTCAGCTGAATAGTTACAATTACTGATTGCTTACGAGTTTGTCACGATCAATGACTTTTCCCCAGGACAGGATTCGCAACTTTTCGATCATTGCCCATATCGATCATGGGAAATCGACCCTGGCCGACCGGCTTCTCGAGGTTACCGGGGCGGTGACCTCGCGCGATATGAAGGAGCAGCTTTTAGACAGCATGGACCTGGAGCGCGAGCGCGGGATTACGATCAAGGCCCAGTCGGTCTGCCTTGAGTACCGGGCCGCCGACGGCGAGCTTTACCAGCTCAACCTGATCGACACCCCGGGGCATGTCGATTTCTCCTACGAGGTTTCCCGCAGCCTGGCGGCTACCGAGGGGGCGGTCCTGGTGGTCGACGCGGCCCAGGGGGTGGAAGCCCAGACCCTGGCCAATGTCTACCACGCCATCGATGCCGACCTCGAGATAATTCCGGTGCTCAACAAGATTGACCTGCCGGTGGCCGAACCTGAACGAATCAAGCGCCAGATCGAGGAGGTTATCGGGCTCGATGCCGAGGAGGCGCTGCTGGTCAGCGCCAAAACCGGGGCCGGGATCGAGGCTTTTCTCCAGGCCCTGGTCGAGCGCATCCCGGCCCCGGCCGGCAGCGCCGAAGCACCGCTCAAAGCGATGATTTTCGATTCCTGGTTTGATTCCTACCAGGGGGTGATTGCCCTGGTCAGGGTTTTCGACGGTTTCGTCGAGACCGGCCAGAAGATCAAGATGATGGCGGAGAACAAGGAGTTCGAGGTACAGCGGGTCGGCAAAATGCGGCCGGCGATGGTCGATACCGGCCGGCTCGAGAGCGGCGAGGTCGGTTTTGTCGTGGCCGGCATCAAGACCGTGGCCGACTGCAAGGTCGGGGATACGATCACGACGGTGAAAAATCCGACCGCGACCCCGTTTCCCGGTTTCCAGGAGGTCAAGCCGATGGTGTTTTCGGGGCTCTATCCGACCGATTCGGTCCAGTACGAGCCCCTGCGCGACGCCTTGGCCAAACTCCGTCTCAACGACGCCTCGTTCACCTTCCAGCCTGAGACCTCGGTGGCCCTGGGCTTTGGTTTCCGCTGCGGTTTTCTCGGTCTTCTGCACATGGAGATCATCCAGGAGCGGCTCGAACGTGAATACCAGCTTGACCTGATCAC
>WFRT01000158.1 GCA_015486445.1 Pseudomonadota bacterium
AGCCCGCTCAGGTAGTGGAGGTAGAGAAGCGGGGTTTTTTCGGCCAGGCCGGCGCCCCGGGCCAGGGCCTTTTCCGCCTGCTCAAACCACTGCCGCTCTCCGGTCAGGGAGAACAGCCGCAGCAGGTTTATGATCATCGTCGAATTGCTGGAAGGCAGGGCCCCGTCATGTAGTTCGAGGTTGCGGGCGATGAGTTTTTCGGCCTCGTTGCCGCTGTAGAAAAAATACTCCCCGTTCTCGTCCCAGAACAGCCGGTTGACGGTTGTTGCCAGGGCCCGGGCCCGTTCCATAAATTCCGACTCCGGTTTGCCGGCCGCCAACTCGAGCAGGCCCTGGAGAACGAAGGCGTAGTCATCGAGAAACCCGGGTATGGCCGCCTGATTGCCGTTTGCCGGGCAGCGGTTGAGGCGGTTGTCGTCGGCACCCAGCCGCTGCGCTAAGTCGGCGGCCGCCCGGGTTGCCGTTTCCAGGTATTCGGGCCGCTTGAAAACCTTTCCGGCCCGGGCCAGGGCGGCAATCATCAGGCCGTTCCAAGCTCCCAGGATTTTCTTGTCGACAAACGGCGCGGGGCGCTCTTCCCGGGCCCGCAGGAGCTTTTCCCGGCTTCCTGCCAGCACGGTTTCCAGTTGCTTATCAGTTCCCGGTTCCGTGACCCGCCGGAGGACGCTGGCGCCGGGAATCTCGTCAAAGTTGCCTTTTTCGTCAACCCCGTAGTGGCGGCAGAAAAATTCGGCCTCATCCTTAAGGACCGCGTCGATCTCGGCCCGGGTCCAGACGTAGTAGCGGCCTTCGACACCCTCGCTGTCGGCATCCTGGGCGGTGTAAAAAAGGCCCTGCGGCGACTGCATCGTGGTGCTCAGCCAGGAGAAGATGTCGGCCACCACTTCGGCGTAAAGCGGTTGCGGGGCCACCGCCTGGGCCTCGCTGTAGGCCATGATCAGCATGGCCTGGTCGTAGAGCATCTTTTCGAAATGGGGAACCTGCCAGGCCTGGTCGACGCTGTAGCGGTGGAAACCGCCGCCGAGGTGGTCGAAAATTCCGCCGCGGGCCATCCGGGTCAGGGTTTTTTCGACCATCTCCAGGGCGATCGGGGCGCCGCTGCGCCGGTGCCAGCGCAGGAGAAAAAGCAGCTGGTGGGGCGAGGGAAACTTGGGGGCGGAACCGAAGCCGCCGTGCTCGGCATCGAAGTTTTCGCCGAGCTGGCGGGCCGCCTCGCCCAGCAGGTCGACACTCAGGGGGCGGTCGACGGGTCGGGCCGCGCTCAGCGAGTTGAGCAGGCGGACCACTTCGCGGCCGTTCTTGAGGAGCCCCTCCCGGTCCTGCCGCCACTGCCGGGCCAGGTAGTCGAGGATTTCAATAAACCCGGGAACGTTGAGCATCCGGCCACCGTGCTTGGGGAAGTAGGTACCGGCGAAGAACGGGATGCCGTCGGGGGTGATGAAGACCGAGAGCGGCCAGCCGCCGCCCCCGGTGAAAAACTGGCAGGCCAGCATGTAGAGCATGTCGAGATCGGGGCGTTCCTCGCGGTCGACCTTGACGGCGATGAAATTTTCGCGCAGCCGGGCCGCGACCTCTTCGTCGGCGAACGACTCCCGGGCCATAACGTGGCACCAGTGACAGGTGGAATAGCCGATCGACAGGAATATCGGCTTGTCCTCGCGGCGGGCCCGGGCCCGGGCTTCTTCGCCCCAGGGGTACCAGTCGACCGGCTGGTCGGCATGCTGCCTGAGATAGGCGCTGGCCTCGTTTTTCAGGATATTGGCCATGCTTTATTCCGCCGCCGGCAGGCTCACGGGCGCAACCCGGGAACCAAGCTCGCGATCGATCATGAAAAGCCCCTGGCCCTGGCTGCCGATCATCTTCAGCTTCTGGAGAACGGCATCGACCGAGGCTTCCTCCTCGACCTGTTCGCTGACGAACCACTGCAGGAAGATGTTGGTGGCGTGGTCCTTTTCGGCCAGGGCGATTTCGACCAGGTTGTTGATCATGGCGGTAACCTTGCGCTCGTGCTCGAGGGTGGCCTCAAAGGCCGCGACCGGGTTTTCCCACTGGGTCTGCGGGGCTTCGATCGCCCCCAGCAGCATCCGGCCGCCGCGCTCGATGACGTAATTGTAGATCTTCATGGCGTGGACCATCTCCTCCTGGGCCTGGGCCTTCATCCACTGGGCGAATCCCGGCAGGTTGACCGAATCGAAATAGGATGACATCGAGAGGTAGAGATAGGCCGAATAGATCTCGGCGTTGACCTGTTCATTCAAAGCTTTTTCAACCTTTTCCGTAATCATCGTGTTCATCTCCTTGTATAAATGCTGAAAAGTTGTTCCCGGCAGACTCCGGGCCGGGATTGAAGCCGCAGGCCTGGCGCCCGCGGGATACGGTTGTTTTATTCCGTATACCACGGCCGCCGCCTAAAGGCAACCAGAATTATCTTGATTAAGAGGGGCGACGGGGTTCCCGTTTCCAGCGCCGGGCGTCCGGTCCCAGGC
>WFRT01000159.1 GCA_015486445.1 Pseudomonadota bacterium
CCCTCCCCCTTCCTGAAAGAGGGGAGATAGAATTTAGCTGAATAGTTACAAATTTACGAACTATTCCTCTACCCCTCCTGAAGGGGGTGGGGCGGCCGAGCCGTCCCGCCCCCTTTTTTTTGTTTCGCTGTCGGCTGTTCGAAGCGCTCTGGGCTGCGGGTATCCGGTCTCCGCTTTATGGGTTTTTACCCCGGGGACCGGATTAATTGTTTTGACTTCATTGAGGGAGTTGTGTAGATTTCAAGTTTGCCGCAAAGTTTTTCCCCACAGGAATTTTCATGGAATCCGCTTCCCCCGACAACCTGCTCTGCCTGATCGATACCAGCGCCCTGGTCTACCGCGCCTTCCACGCCATCCGACCACTGTCGACCGCTTCCGGCCAGCCGACCAACGCCCTGTTCGGCTTCTGCCAGATGCTGCTGAAGGTCCTGGCCGACTACCGGCCGACCCACGCCGCCGCCGCCCTCGATTTGCCGGAGAAAACCTGGCGGCATGAGCTTTTCCCGGCCTACAAGGCCCAGCGCCCGCCGATGCCGCCGGAACTCGAAGCCCAGTTTCCCTATGTCGCCAGGCTGCTTGCCGCCTTCAACCTGCCGGCCGTGGGGGTGCCCGGCTACGAGGCCGACGACATCATCGCGACCCTGACCCGGGAAGCTGTGCGGGCCGGGTTTAAGGTGATGATCGTTTCCGGAGACAAGGACCTGATGAGCCTGGTCGACGATCAAGTGGTGATGGTCGATACGATGAAGGACAAGGTTTACGACCGGGCTGCGGTGGCGGAAAAACACGGGGTTGCCGGGGAGCGCCTGCTCGATTTGCTGGCCCTGGCCGGCGACAGTTCCGACAATATCCCCGGGGTGCCGGGGATCGGGCCCAAATCGGCACTGAAACTGCTTGAGGAGTTCGGCGACCTCGACGCCATTCTCGAAAATGCCGAACAGATCGAGCGCCGAGGCTGGCGTGAGAAGCTGGTTCGCTGCCGCCGGGAGGCCCGGCTGTCGCGGCGCCTGGTTTCTCTTTGCGATGCGGTTAAGACCGGCTTCAAGCTCGACGATCTCAAGCGCCGGGACCCGGACCTCGAGGCCCTGCGGGAAATTTTTGCCGAACTCGAATTCCACGGGCTTTCCCGTCGCCTGAGTCCGCAGCGGACCGTCAGTCGCGAGGGTTACCGGTTGATCGATACTCCGGCGGCCCTGGAGCGGCTGCTGGGTGACCTGCAAGGCGTTGAAAAACTGGCGGTCGACACCGAAACCACCGGTCTTGACGCCATGCGGGTCGATCTGGTCGGGGTCTCCCTGGCCTGGAGCAAAACCGAGGCCGCCTATATTCCCATCGGCCACGCCGCCGACCGCCAGCCCCTGGACCCGGAGCGGGTCCGGGCCGCGCTGCGCCCCCTGCTGGGCTCACCGGCAATTGCCAAGTGGGGGCAGAACATCAAGTATGACGCCATCATTCTCGAACGCGCCGGGATCGGGCTGGCCGGGATCACCTTCGATACCATGATCGCATCCTACCTGCTCGATCCCACCCGGCACCGTCACGGTCTTGACGCTTTGTCGATGGAGCACCTCGGCCATACCCCGATCAGTTACAAGGAGGTGACCGGCAGCGGCCGCAGCCAGGTGACGATGGACACCCTGGAACCGGAGAAGGTCTCCGCGTATGCCTGCGAAGATGCCCAGCTGGTTTTCCACCTGGTCGAACGTCTGGCGCCGAAGCTCAGGGAGGATGATCTCGAGGAGCTGTTTCAGCAAATCGAGATGCCGCTGGTCGAGGTTCTGCGGCGCATGGAGATGGTAGGAGTCTATCTCGACGTCGAACTGCTGCGTGAAACCGCGGCCGAATACGAAAAACGGCTTGCCGTGATGGCGGCCGAGATCTACGAACTGGCCGGGGAGGAATTCAACATCAACTCCCCGAAACAGCTGGCCGAAATTCTTTTTGTCCGACTCGGTCTGCCGGTGACGAAAAGAACCAAGACCGGGCCTTCGACCGCCCTCGAGGTGCTCGAGAAACTGGCCGACCGCCATCCCCTGCCGGCCAAGATCCTCGAGTACCGCTCGCTGGCCAAGCTGGTTTCCACCTATCTCGAGGCCCTGCCGAAACTGGTGCACCCCGAAACCGGCCGGGTTCACACCTCCTACAACCAGGCGGTCACCGCCACCGGGAGGCTTTCCTCCTCCGACCCCAACCTGCAGAACATCCCGATTCGGGGCCGGGACGGAGCCCTGATCCGCAGAGCCTTCATCGGCGAGGGCGACAACCTGATCCTGGCGGCTGACTACTCCCAGATCGAACTCCGCATCCTGGCCCATTTTTCCGGCGACCCGGCCCTGGTTGAGGCTTTCAAAAAGGGGGAGGACATCCATGCCCGGACCGCGGCCGGGATTTTCGGGGTGCTGCCGATGATGGTGACTCCGGAGATGCGGCGCCAAGCCAAGACCATCAATTTCGGCCTGATCTACGGAATGGGGGCCCAGAAGCTGGCCCGGGAACTCAATATTGACAGGAAAACCGCAAAAGCCTATATAGAGGGCTATTTTGCCACCTATGCCGGGGTGCGGAAATATTTCGACGAGGTGGTGGCCGAGGCCGAGGCTAAGGGCTACGTGACCACCCTCTGCAGACGGCGTCGCTACCTGCCGGAAATCAACAGCAAGAACCGCAATCTCAAGGAGATGGCCCGGCGGACCGCGATCAACACTCCGATCCAGGGGACCGCGGCCGATATCATCAAGCTGGCGATGGTGGTGATCGACCGGAAACTCCGGGAGTCCGGCTGGCACAGCCGGATGATCATGCAGGTGCACGATGAACTGGTTTTCGAGGTCGCCCCGGGCGAGGTTGATGACCTGACCCTGCTGGTGCGCCGGGAAATGAGCGAGGTCTGCCCCTTGAGGGTGCCCCTGGTGGTCGATATCGGGGTCGGCAAAAACTGGCTCGAGGCCCACTAAGAGGGAAAACGCCTAACCCGGGCCGGGAGAGTTGCGGATTTACCGGGGAAGCTGCCTTCTCCTTCAAACGGACGGCATTTTATATGGATGATTTTCAGAAGACCCTGGAGTACCTCTACGGGCTCGAGCATTTCGGCATCAGCTTAGGGCTTGAGAACATCGAGGAACTCTGCGCCGCCTGCGGCCAGCCCCAGGAGCGGCTCAAGGTTGTGCATGTCGCCGGCAGCAACGGCAAGGGCTCGACCATCGCCTTTCTCAAGGCGCTGCTGCGGGAACACGGGCTTTCGGTCGGGGTCTACAGCTCTCCCCATTTGCGTCATTTCTCCGAGCGCATCGTTATCGACGACCGCCCGATCACCGAGGCTGAGATCGTGGCCCTGACCCGGGAACTCAGGCCCTTTGCCGAGCGGATTCCCCGGATCGTTACGTTTTTCGATTTTACCACCTGCATGGCCCTGCTCCATTTCGCCCGCCAAAAGCCCGATGTCGTTCTCCTCGAGACCGGGCTCGGGGGGCGGCTCGATGCCACCAACGTCGTCGGCCGGCCGCTGTTGACGATGATTACCAACATCGCCCTGGAGCACGAGGAGTTTCTCGGTTCAACCCTGCTTTCGGTGGCGGCCGAAAAGGCCGGTATTCTCAAGCCCGGGGTGCCGCTGGTTTCCGGGGTCCGCAACCGCCGGGTACGGGAGTTTCTGGATGACCGGCAGCGGACCCTGGCCGCGGCCTGCGAGTTCCTGGGCCGGGATTTTCGCATCCGCCGCCGGCCGGACGGCGGTTTTTCCTATTACGGACCCAGTTCCAACTTGCGCGGCTTGCGGATCCCCCTGACCGGCGGCTACCAGCGGGACAATGCCGCCCTGGCCCTGAGAGCCCTGGAATACCTGGCTTTCGAGGAGCTCTTCGAGGTTGACCTCGACCGGGTCCGGCGGGGGTTTATGAGGGTCAACTGGCCCGGCCGTCTGCAGAAGGTGGCCGACCGTCCCGATATCTACCTGGACGGGGCCCACAACCCCCACGGGGTTCGGGCCCTCGAGCCGGAACTCCGGCGCTTGTCTGAAAACCGCCGCCTGATCCTGATCGTCGGGGTTATGAAGGACAAGCGGATCGACGAGATGGCTTCCCGTCTGCTGCCCCTGGCGGATGAGGTGATTGTCACCCGGGCGCCGCTGGACCGGGCCTGTTCCCCGGAATTTCTGGCCGCCAGGGCCCGGGCCTGGTGTCCCCGGGTAAGCGTGGCGGAAAGCGTGGCTCAGAGCCTGGCTAAAGCCCGGGAGCTGGCCCGACCCGAAGATCTTATCTTTCTGACCGGATCTCTCTACTGCGTGGGCGCGGCCTTCGAGGCCCTGGACCTGCCGGTTATGGAGCCTCGATGATTGTCGCCCTCTATGGCAGCCCCCGGCGGCGGGGCAATACCGCCCGGCTGCTTCAAGCCGCGGTCGAAGGCGCCCGGCAGGGCGGGGCCGAAGTCCGGGAAATTGTTTTGCGGGATCTGAAAATCAACCCCTGTCTCGAGATCTATGCCTGTCGCCGGGAGGGCATCTGCGTGCAGCGGGATGATTTCCGCCGGCTGGCCGACACCCTCCTCAAGGCGGATGCGACAATGCTGGCCTCGCCGATCTTCTTTTACACGGTCAGCGCCCAAGTCAAACTGATGATGGATCGCTGCCAGTCGCTCTGGGTGAAAAAATACTGGCTCGAGAAAAAGCCCCTGGGCCGGCTGGACAACGCCCGTCCGGGTCTTTTTCTGAGCGCCGGTGCCAGCCGGGGCCGGCAGTTGTTTGCCGGGGCGGAAATGAGTGTCCGCTATTTTTTCGATACCTTCGACACCCGTCTCTGGAAAACCCTGGCCTACCGGGGGCTCGACGAGGCTGACGATATCCTTCAACACCCCGAATACCTTGAGGAGGCCCGGACCGCCGGGCTGACCCTGGCCGGGATGATAAAGACCGGAGAACAATGCGAATCCTGAAAAAAATCTGCCGGGCCGCGGAACTGGCGGTCGTTCTTTTTCTGCTGGCCTGGGCCGCGAGTCCGGGAGCGGCCGCGGTACCCGGGCTGCCCGGTGCCAATGCCCGGATCGGGGGCAAAACCGTCGAGATCGAGGCCCGCTATCTCTATTACGACAAGCGCACCTCCATTTATCATGCCAAGGGGGACGTGGTTATCCGCCAGGGGACCATGGAGCTTAAAGCCGACCGGGCCGAGCTGAACCAGGTGGTCAACGAATTTGAGGCCTGGGGCGATGTGCTTTTGCGGGACAAGAGCGACTATCTGGCCTGCCGCTATCTCAAGTTCAACTATGTCGACCAGGTCGGCACGATCCGAGACGGCCGCATCTTCATCCGGGAGAAAAACTATTATATCACCGGCAAGAACATCAAGAAGCTGGGGCCCGGTGAATACGATGTCGAAGATGCCAGCCTGACCACCTGTGACGCCGAAACCGCGGCCTGGCTGATCCGCTGCAAGAAGGTCCATATCAAGGAGGGGGGCTACGGGGTGGTCGACGATGCCGTCTTCGCGGTCAAGGATATACCGGTCATGTATCTGCCGAAGGGGGCCTTTCCGGTCAATACCCGGCGCCAGACTGGCTTCCTGCTGCCCGGTATCGGCTATTCCGACGACGAGGGGTTGATTACCAAAAACGCCTTCTTCTGGGCCATCAACCGCTCTTCAGACCTGACCCTCTATCCCCAGACCTACGCCAAGCGCGGCATCCGTTTTGGGGCCAAGTACCGTTATGTTCTCAATGAACAGGCCAAGGGCGACATCAGCGGCTCATTCATCAGCGACAAGCTGGTCGATGACCACCCCGAGGATTATCCCGATGCCGACAAATCGCGCTGGTCCTTCGGAGCCCACCACTTCCAGAACCTGAAAACCGGAACCGTGCTGAAAGCCGATGTCAACCTGGTCAGTGACAATGAATTCCTGGAGGATTTTCCCGATGCCTTCTCCGGTTCGTTTATCGATGAACTGGACAACATCGATGCCAAAAGCGATACCTACCTTCGTTCACTGGCCAACGCCACACACAACTGGGAGCGTTCCAACCTGACGGTCGACGCCCGCTACTACCAGTCCCTGATTGCCAAGAACGACGACGAGACCCTGGAACTTCTGCCCGAGGTCACCTTCGCCATGCTCAACCGGCCCCTGGCCGGTAACTGGCTGCTGGGGCGCATGGACAATACCTATGACCATTTCTGGCGTCAGGAAGGGGAAAGGGGACACCGCTTCGACCTGCACCCGGTGGTGACCATGCCGCTGCGTTTCGGGCCGCTTGAATTCGTGCCTTTCCTGGAACTGCGGGAGACCGCCTATATAACCGACAGCCCCGACGACGAGGTTGACGGCAGCCATTCCCGGGAAACCATGCTGGCCGGGGTCAAGCTGAAAAGCGTGGCCGAGCGGGTCTATGTTTTTGACTGGTGGGGGATGGACCGGGTCAAGCATACCATCGAACCCCATTTCACCTACCGGTACGCTCCCGATGTCAGCCAGGACGACACTCCCCGTTACGACTGGCTTGACTACCTGCCGGAAGAGAGCAATATCAACTACTACCTGATCAGCCGTCTGATCGGCCGCTATCCCCGCGCCGGCCGGGAAAACGAGTACGACTACCACGAGTGGCTGAAAGTTCAGATCGGCCAGTCCTACAACCTGATTGATGTCGCCGACGGCGAGCGTTTTACCCGCAACGACCACCATGCCTCCGATATCTACAGTCAGCTCGAGCTGACCAGCTATGGCGGCGGCCTCTATGCGAAGCTGGAAAACCGCTTCAACCCCTATCGCAACGGCAACGACCTGATGACCGCCTACCTGCGCGGCCGCGACGGCCGGGGAGATTTCCTCTCACTCGAGTATCGCTATGACCGGGAGCAGCTCGAGGTCTTTACCGGCTCGACCTATTTCCCGCTCTGGAGCTGGCTCGACATCTACAGCAGTGTGCGCTATTCCCTGGCCGACAGTGATTTCTGGGAGACAATGTACGGGTTCGTCTATCACCCCCAGTGCTGGTCCATCGATTTTTCGGTCGACAAGGAGTACCATCCCAACGATCTGACCTTTCGGGTGCTGCTCAGTCTCAACGGGCTCGGCAGTCTCGGCAACAAGTAGAAGCGGCCGCTTGAGTCCGTACTCCGCCGGCCCCGGCGAAATTTTGCTTGACAGTGCCGAGGAGTTATAATAGTTGGATACAGTTTTCATGGTATGCAGTATACAAATCGTCTAAATGATTGATTAATCAGGGGGGATTTTCGATGTCGTTGAGAGAGAAGCAAATCGAACGTTGGCAGGAGATGAACCGGGCGGCCGAACTTGGCGGCGGCGAGGCCCGGATCGAGAAACAGCACGCGGCCGGCAAGATGACCGCCCGGGAGCGGATGTACTATTTTTTCGATGAGGGCACGTTTGAAGAGATCGATAAGTTCGTCACCCATCGTTGTACCGATTTCGGCATGGAAAAGAAAAAGATCCCGGGTGACGGAGTGGTTTCCGGTTACGGCAAGGTCAACGGCCGCCTGACCTACGCCGCAGCCCAGGATTTTACCGCCATCGGCGGCACCCTGAGCGAGACCAACGCCCAGAAAATCTGCAAGGTGCTGGACATGGCGGCCAAAAACGGCGCCCCTTTCGTGGCTCTCAATGACTCCGGCGGGGCCCGGATTCACGAGGGCGTCGCCAGCCTCGGCGGCTACGCCGAACTGTTTTACCGCAACACCATCTATTCCGGGGTCATCCCCCAGCTGGCCGCAATCCTCGGGCCCTGCGCCGGCGGCGCCGTCTATTCGCCGGCGATCATGGACTTCATCATCATGACCAAGAAGTCCAGCTACATGTTTATCACCGGGCCCAACGTCATCAAGACCGTGACCAACGAGGAGGTGACCCAGGAAAAGCTCGGCGGCTCGAAAACCCACATGCGGGTTTCCGGGGTCTGTCACCAGGCCGGCGACAACGACCGGGACACCATCGACAAACTCAAAACCCTGCTCTCCTTCCTTCCCCAGAGCAACCGGGAGAAGACTCCGATCATGCCTTTCGCAGGCGAGGTCGAGAAGGTGATTCCCGAGCTTAACGACATCGTGCCGGCTGAATCCCGGCGTCCCTACGATATCAAGACAATCCTTGAACTGGTCATCGACAACGGTGATTTCTTTGAAATCCAGCCGGACTACGCCAAAAACCTGGTCGTCGGTTTCGCCCGCTTCAACGGCGAGGCGGTCGGCATTATCGCCAACCAGCCCAACTTCATGGCCGGCTGTCTCGATATCAACGCCTCCGACAAGTGCGCCCGTTTTATCCGTTTCTGCGACGCCTTCAATATCCCGCTCGTGACCTTTGTCGACGTGCCCGGTTTTCTGCCCGGCACCGGCCAGGAGTTCGGCGGTATCATCCGCCACGGGGCCAAGATCATTTTCGCCTATGCCGAGGCCACGGTGCCCAAGATTACCGTCACGACCCGCAAATCGTTCGGCGGGGCCTACTGCGCGATGTCCTCGCGGCAGCTCGGGGCCGACATCCATTTCGCCTATCCCACGGCCGAGTACTCGGTGATGGGGCCGGAGGGGGCGGTCAATATTGTCTTCAACAAGGATTTGAAGAGTGCCGATGACCCGGTGGCCAAGCGCCAGGAGCTGGTCGACACCTACAAGGAGAATTTCGCCAATCCCTACCGGGCCGCCTCCTACGGTTTCGTTGACGAGGTTATCATGCCGGAGATGACCCGGATCAAGATCATCCGGGCTCTGGACATGCTCCAGGACAAGGAGGAGCAGCCGCCTTACCGCAAACACGGCAACATTCCCCTGTAAGCACGAATTGACGAGGTGAAAACATGAGTTGTACACACGGAGAAAAAAAGGCCCGCCTGGCCGAGCGCCGGGGCCAGTGGGACGCGATCGTGGAAAAGGCGCTGACCCGCTTTCCCGAACGCCGCGATGATTTTGTCACGACCTCCGGGATCGAGATGAAGCGCCTGTTCACCCCCGAGGATGTCGAGGACATCGACTATGTCGACGAGGTCGGCTTTCCCGGGATGTATCCCTTCACCCGCGGGGTCCAGCCGACGATGTACCGGGCCCGTTTCTGGACCATGCGCCAGTATGCCGGCTTCGGCTCGGCCCGGCAGACCAACGAGCGTTACCGCTACCTGCTCGAACAGGGCCAGACCGGCCTGTCCGTGGCCTTCGACCTGCCGACCCAGATCGGCTACGATTCCGATCACGAACTGGCCGAGGGCGAGGTCGGCAAGGTCGGGGTGGCGATCGATTCGCTGGCCGACATGGAAGTGCTGTTTAACCGGATCGCCCTGGACAAGGTCAGCACCTCGATGACCATCAACGCCCCGGCCGCGGTCCTGCTGGCGATGTACATCGTGGTCGCGGAAAAACAGGGTGTCAGTTCCGACAAGCTTCGCGGCACCATCCAGAACGATGTCCTGAAAGAGTATTTCGCCCGCGGCACCTACATCTTCCCGCCCCAGCCCTCGATGCGACTGATCACCGATCTGTTCGCTTTCTGTGCGCAAGAGGTGCCCAAGTGGAACACCATCAGCATCAGCGGCTACCATATCCGCGAGGCGGGCAGCGACGCAGTACAGGAGGTGGCATTCACTCTGGCTGACGGTATGGCCTATGTGCGGGCGGCGCTGGAAGCGGGCCTGGATATCGACGTTTTCGCCCGTCAGCTCTCCTTCTTCTTCAACACGCACAATTACTTCCTGGAAGAGGTGGCGAAATACCGGGCGGCCCGCCGCCTGTGGGCGCGGATTATGCGAGAGGAGTTCGGGGCCCGGAACCCGCGCTCGTGGAAATTACGTTTTCACACCCAGACTGCCGGCTCCACCCTCACCGCACAGCAGCCCGAAAACAATATCATTCGGGTGACAGTGCAGGCGCTGGCCGCGGTGCTGGGCGGAACGCAAAGCCTGCACACCAACAGTATGGATGAGGCGCTGGC
>WFRT01000160.1 GCA_015486445.1 Pseudomonadota bacterium
CCCCCGTCACCTTCATACAGCCGGCGCTCGAGTTCACGCTGGGTGACAACCGCGGCATGACTGCCAAGCAGGTATTCGTCGGTTTCCAGTTCTTTGGCCCCGGTGGCGATGATCACCACCCCGTGTTCGAGCAGTTCCATCGCTTCGTCAGTTACCACCATGGTCTGGAAATTACCAATGAAACCGTCGATTTCGCGGATCCTGGCCCCGGTATAGACGGTAATCAGATCGCTTGCGGCCACTTTCCGCAGCAGGCCTTCCAGGTGCCGGCGGGTGTCGAGCCCCTCGAGGGTGCGATAGAGATGGCGGTAGTTGCCGCCAAGTTCATTTTCCTTTTCAATAATGTAGGAGGAAAATCCCTGCTCGGCCAGGGCCAGCGCCGCGGTGATTCCCGCCAGGCCGCCGCCGATGATCAAGGCCCGCTTGTCAACCGGCAGTTGACCCGGTTTGAGCGGGGTCAGGTAGCGGGCCTTGCTGACCGCCATGCGCACCAGGTCCTTGGCCTTGGCGGTGGCGGCTTCGGGTTCGTGCATGTGGACCCAGGAGTCCTGATCGCGAATGTTGGCCATCTCGAAAAGATAACGGTTGAGCCCGGCCTTTTCACAGTTCTCCTGGAAAAGGGGCTCGTGGGTCCGGGGCGAACAGGAAGCCACCACCATCCGGGTCAGGTTGTGCTCCTTGATGATTTCGGCCATACTGACCGCGGTATCCTGGGAACAGGTAAAGAGATTTTCGGCAACGTAGACGACATCGGGCAGGTTTCTGGCGTATTCAACCACCTCGGGAACATTGACAACCCCGCCGATATTGATTCCGCAGTGACAGACAAAGACCCCGATCCGCGGGCCCATGCCGCGCAGGTCGGTTTCGGCCGGCAGTTCCTCGACCGTGGTCAGCGTGCCCCGGCTTTCGGCCAGCAGGCCGCTGACGCAGGCCGCGGCGCCGCTGGCTTCCATAACGGTTTCCGGGATATCCTTGGGGCCGGCGAAAACGCCGCAGACGTAAACCCCGTCACGGCTGGTGGCAACCGGGTTCTCGAGAATGGTCCGGCAGAAACCGTGCCGATTCAGTTCGATGCCGAGGTTTTCGGCCAGTTCGCGGGCCCGGGCCGGGGGCTGAAAACCGACCGAAAGCACCACCATGTCGAACTCCTCCTCGACCTGGCGGCCGTCCTCGAGGCTGTAGGTCAGCAAAAGATTTTTCGACTGCTGCAGTTCCTTGACCGTCGAGGGAATCGATTTGATATAGCGGATGCCGTATTCGTCCCGGGCCCGGTTGATGAAACGGTCGAAATCCTTGCCGTAGGCGCGGATGTCGATATAGAAGATGGTCGGCTCGAGCCCGGCGGCGTGCTCCTTGCCGATAATCGCCTCCTTGGTCGCGTACATACAGCAGACCGAAGAGCACCAGGGGCTGTTGCAGGAGGCGTCGCGGGAGCCGACGCACTGGATGAAAGCCACCTTTTTCGGTTCACGGCCGTCCGAAAGGCGCTGCACGTGGCCGAAGAACGGGCCGGAGGCTGAGAGAATGCGTTCGAACTGGATGCTGGTGACAACGTTGTCGTAGAGCCCGAAACCGAATTCCCCCTTGTTGACCGCGTCAAAGATCTCACCGCCCGGGGCGGCGATGATGGCGCCGACCTCGATGGTCTCTTCGGATACACACATCTCGTGGTCGATCGCCTTGGCCACGCAGGCGTCAACGCACTGGTAGCACTCGGAACAGATGCCGCAGTTCAAGCACTTTTCCGCTTCCCGGCGGGCCTGTTCCTCGCTGTAGCCCAGCATGACCTCGGCAAAGTTCTTTTTCCGCACCTCGGGATCGAGTTCGGGCATCGGGATGCGGCCCTCTTTCTTCCGGTTCGCAATCTTCTCCGGGCTCGGGACCGCAATGTAATCGTCCCAGTTTTCCCGGCGACCGGCTTTCAGATCCTCGCCCTTGAGATAGCGGTCGATCGAAACCGCCGCCTCCTTGCCGGCACTGACCGCCTCGATCACCGTAGCCGGCCCCAGGACCAGGTCGCCGCCGGCGAAAACCCCGGGCTCGGCAGTGGCGCCGGTGAGCCGATCGACCTCGACCGTGTTCCATGAGGTCAGGGATATTTTTTTCTGTTTCTGTAAAAGCGCAAGGTCACTGCGCTGGCCGATGGCCGCGACCACGGCGTCGACCTCGATGACGAATTCGGAACCGGCAACCGGCACCGGCCGCCGCCGGCCGCTCTCGTCGGCCGGCCCCAGTTCCATGCGCACGCATTCGAGCCCCGTCACCCGGCCCTTTTCGCCCAGCACCCGGACCGGGGCCGCGAGAAATTCCATTCTGATTCCTTCGGCCAGGGCTTCCTCGATTTCCTCGGCCGCGGCCGGCATCTCCTCCCGGGTCCGCCGGTAGAGAATGAAAGCCTCCTCGGACCCGTTGCGCAGGGCGGTCCGAACCGCGTCCATGGCAACGTTGCCGCCGCCGATCACGGCCACCTTCCGGCCCAGGTCGACCTGCTCCCCGAGATTGACGCGGCGCAGGTAGTCGATTCCCTGGATATTGCCTGCCAGCTCCTCGCCCTCGATCCCGAGCTGGTTGCCGACGTGGGCCCCGACCCCGATAAAAAGAGCGTCGTAGTTCTTTTTCAATTCGGCCAGTGAAACATCCTTGCCAACCCTGGTGTTGCACCTGATCTCGACCCCCAGGGCCTTGATCACCTCGATTTCGGCGGCCAGCAGATCCCGGGGCAGGCGGTAGTCGGGAATGCCCACCGCCAGCATCCCGCCGGGTACCGGCAGGGCCTCGAAAACGGTTACCTTGTAGCCCGCGACAGCCAGGTAGTAGGCCGCGCTCAAACCGGCCGGACCGGCCCCGACAATGGCCACCTTCTGCGCTTTCGGCTCCTCGATTCCGGGGATAAAACGGGTTTCGGCATCAAGATCGAGATCGGCGACGAAACGCTTTAAGTGCATGATCGCCACCGGGTCGTCGACCTCGGCCCGCATACAGGCCGTTTCACAGGGATGGTTGCAGACCCGGCCGCAGACCACCGGGAAAGGGTTGTCGCGCTTGATCAGGGCCAGGGCCTCGCGATATTTGCCTTTGGCGATCAGGGCAACGTAGCCCTGGACACTGATATGGGCCGGGCAGGCCGCCTTGCAGGGCGAGGTCCCGGCCTTGTCGATGGCAAAGGCGCTGGGAATGGCCTGGGGAAATTTCCGGTAGATCGCCTTGCGGCGGTCGAGATTGTGGTTGAAATCGGAGGTCAAATCGACCGGACAGACATCAACGCATTCGCCGCAGCCGGTACACTTGTCGAGATCGACAAAACGGGGATGGCGTCGCAGCGTCACCTTGAAACGGCCGGGCTCGCCCTCGACCCGAACGATCTCCCGCCGGGTCAGGATGTCGACGTTAGGATGCCGGCCGACTTCGACCAGCTTGGGGGAAAGAATGCAGGCTGAACAATCGTTGGTGGGAAAGGTTTTGTCAAGCTGGGCCATGACCCCGCCGATGCTGATATCCTCCTCGACGAGGTAAACCTTAGTCCCCGAATTAACCAGGTCCAGAGAGGCCTGGATTCCGGCGATGCCCGACCCCACGATCATCGCCGCGCCGACTTTGCTGTTTTTCTTGGTCACCGATTAAACCCTCTTGCAAGAATAATTCATGGCCCAAGACACCATCACCGGATCAATGACCGGAGCGCCCAGCCAGAAAATATTTTAACGATTACATTATGTTACAATAATTATCAAGGCAACACATCACCTGCCCGGAAAAAGCTGCAGCATCCCATTGGCAGGCATGTGAAATGTTTCTTTAGATTGAGTGCAAAAAAAAGTCAATCTTTTTCGGCTGACTTTTTCAATTTTTGCAAATCTGGCCCGGGCCTACCGCGGCGGCCGGACTTTCCGGCATCCGGGCAGCTTAAGTTTTACCGGACTCTCGCCGGCATGAGCGGGCCGGAAAGCAGGCTCCGGCGGCGAAAGCCTGCCGGCGACCGCGCCGGGAGGATTACAGGGCCCCGTCAATGATCGTGGGAGTGTTCTTCGGCGGCGTGGGCGGGATGCTCATGATCATGCGGACCGTGCTCGCCGGTGTGGTCGTGCTGATGTTCATTTTCGGAACCGGAATGAACATGCTCGTGTTTATGTTCGTGGGCGTGGGCATGCTCGTGTTCGTGCTGGTGTCCGTGAGAATGGGTGGTGTCCCCGTGGGTATGCTCATGCTCATGATAGTGCGTGTGTCGGTGCGAGTGCTGGTGCCGGTGCTCGTGATTTCCTTTCATTCGCTTCTCCATGCCAAAAGATTCAGGTTGCCGTCAATAAACACTGCATCGGCCGGAAGCCAATGTCAAGAGTATTTTTATTTTTTCGGGCTCCCTACTCCCCCGCCGCGGCCTTGGCCATCCCGGCCAGGGCCCCGGAGATCTTCGCCAGAACCTTCCCGCAGCCTTTCATCCGGTGCCTTGCGGCAAGGTAGCGAGGATCGTTGTAGGAGACCCAGACCCGGCCCTTGTCGTCTTCCCAGACCAGAGCCTTCTGGGGCAGATCGAGGGCCACGCGGGGTTGGCATTGCATCAGCAGGCTGCCGATCTTGGGGTTGCCGAAAATTATCAGTTCCATGTCTCGCAGCTTGACACCGACCTTTTCCGCCGCCGAGGCATGGTTTATCCGGTTGAACACGGTCATCCCCTTTTTCCGCAGGATGCTTTCCAGGCGGTCGGCAGTCACCTTTACGCCGTGGGTGCTTCGCACACTGATCACCCCGTCCGTCTCCCCGGCTCCGGCGGGAACAACCAGCACCAATAACAACAGTCCAGCCAAGAGCGCTTTTTTCATTTTTTCCTCCCGGCCGGCGGACCGACCTCATTAATCAGCATAATCTTTACCAGCCATCCGGGCTCCACAGCAACCCCTTCGCAGTCCTTACCAGCCGGGAGAATATTTTGTCAAACCCGTACATCCTATTATATTGACAAACGTCTCCAGGTGACGACAAAAACATGCCTGGCAGAAGGCTACCCGGGCGGGTCAGAAAACCTTGAGTAACTATTCAGCTAAATTTTATCTCCCCTCTTTCAGGAGGGGGCGGGGGTGGTTTTTCGGAGGTGAAAGTTCAGGAAAGATCTTTTTTCAGCAGCAGGGCCGCGGTCCGGCCCCGGTCGTAATAACCGGACCGGCGGCCGGTGGGAACGAAACCGAAAGTTCGGTAGAGGTTGATGGCGGCGCGGTTGGTTGCCGCGACTTCAAGGTGCAGGGTTTCGATCCGGCGACCGACCAGTTCCGCTTCGAGTTCGGCGAGCAGCCGTCCGGCCAGGCCCCGGCGG
>WFRT01000161.1 GCA_015486445.1 Pseudomonadota bacterium
CTGCCCTCGGTCGGCGGCCGCATGCTGCAGCTTTCCGAAACCTTTCCGACTCTGGACTGCGCCCAGTGCACCCTGACCCCGAGGACCGTCGAATCGGGTCAGCATCCCAATGTGACCTTAAAGACCAGTTGCGAGGTGGAAAAACTTGTCGGCGAACCCGGGGATTTTACAGTCCAGGTGCGCCAGAAAAGAACCTTTGTCGACTGGAACAAGTGCACCGGCTGCGGCACCTGTATAGAAAAGTGCCCGAGCAAGGGGGTTGCCTCGTTTGAACGTGACGCCGGCAAGATGAAGGCGATCTATACCCTTTCTCCCCAGGCCGTACCCAACAAGCCCCAGATCGATCCCGACCGCTGCCGCTATCTGACCCGCGGCAAATGCGGGGTGTGCGCCAAGGTCTGTCCGGTCGGGGCCATCGATTACGAACAGCAGGAGAGCTTTTTCGAGGTCCGGGTCGGGGCCATCGTCGTGGCTACCGGTTTCGATATCTACGACTGGAAAAACCGGATGCCGGAATACGGCGGCGGCAGGATTCCCGACGTCATCGACGGCTTGACGATGGAGCGCTTTCTCTCGGCTTCGGGCCCCACGGCCGGGGCCATGAAGCGTCCTTCTGACGGCAAGACCCCGAAAGAGATTGTTTTTATCCAGTGCGTTGGTTCGCGGAATCCCGAATTTCACAAATCCTACTGCTCCCGGGTCTGCTGCATGTACACCGCCAAGCATGCCCGGCTTTACAAGCACAAGGTCCACGATGGCCAGGTTTATATCTTCTATATCGACATCCGTTCGACCGGCAAGGGCTATGAGCAGTTTATCCAGCAGTCGGTTTCGGAGGAGGGGATTGTCTACATTCGGGGCCGGGCGGCCAAGCTCTATCAGGACGGTGACAAGGTGATCGTCCACGGGGCCGACACCCTGACCGGAAAGAAGATTGAGATCGCCGCCGACATGGTGGTCGTGGCCGCCGCCATGGTGCCCAATGAAGGAGCCGGCAGGCTGGCCGAAATCCTGGGCATCGAATGCAACCCGGACGGCTTTTTCGTGGAACAGGATTACAAGCTTTCCCCGATCATGACCGGCCGCAGCGGCATCTATATTGCCGGCTGCTGCCAGGGGGTCCGGGACATTGCCGATTCGGCCGCCCAGGGGAGCGCGGCGGCGAGCAAGGTTCAGGTTTTTCTTTCTTCAATCAGGAACCGGAAAGCGGTTTGATTATCAATGGATAACAAGAAGCTTGGAGTTTTTGTCTGCTGGTGCGGCTCCAATATTGCCGGCAGCGTGGATATTGACAAGGCGGTCGAGGAGGCGAGTCGGCTCGACGGCGTGGTGCATGCCGAGGACTACATGTACATGTGTTCCGACCCGGGCCAGCAGAAGGTCAAGGACACCATCCGGGAAAAGGGGCTCGACGGTGTCGTGGTTGCCTGCTGCTCTCCCCGGATGCACGAGAACACCTTTCGCAAGGCGGCCGGCTCGGTGGGGCTCAACTCCTACCTTCTCGAGATTGCCAACATCCGTGAACAGTGCAGCTGGGTGCATCAGAACAACAAGCCGGTGGCCACCGCCAAGGCGGTCGATATCATCAAGGCGACCCTCGACAAGGTCAAGGACAACCTGCCGCTGGAAACCCTGACCATCAAACTGACCAAGCGGGTCTGCGTCGTCGGCGGCGGCATCTCCGGGATCATGGCGGCGCTTGACCTGGCCGATGCCGGCTACGAGGTGGTGATTGTCGAAAAACAGCCGGCGCTTGGCGGCCACAGCGCCCAGATAAGTTGCTCTTTTCCATATTTTAACAATATTTCCAAACTCTTGAGAGATAAAATTAAAGAGGTTTATGATCACGAGAAAATCAAGGTTTACGTTAATTCCGAGGTTGATGTTCTGGATGGCTATGTCGGTAATTTCAACGTTACGATCAAGACCCGGCCCGCCTTTGTCGAGCCCGGAAAATGTACCTTGTGTGATCGCTGCCTGGCGTCCTGTCCGGTTGAGCTTGAAGACCAGTTCAACCGCGGCCTGAGCCGGCGGGGAGCCATCTTTCGCTACAATGCGGCCGCCCCCGAGGCCCGGGTCCCGGTTCTCTACCGGGAGGATTGTCTCCATTTCGCCGATTTTGCACGGGAAGAGGGGGAAAAGTGCCGGGAATGTGTCGATGCCTGTCCCGAGGGGGCGATCGATCTTGGCCGACTCGAGAGTTTGAACGAGGAATTTGTCGGGGCCATTGTCATGGCCACCGGTTACGATCTTTACAGTCCCGCCAAACTGCCTGAATACGGGGC
>WFRT01000162.1 GCA_015486445.1 Pseudomonadota bacterium
CCACGCTGGCGGTCAAGGGCAACTCGCTGCCCGGCGTGCCCCCGGCCCTGCAGGACAACATCGCCCGGATCAAGCTGACCCAGGTCGCCGGGCTCCAGGCCCGGGGCACGATCTTGCCGGGCTCCAGGCCGGTGCCACCGAAAACCCCGCTCTTTCCCCTCGGACACAACCGGGTCTACCTCTACACCAACCTCGCCGCGCCGCAGAACCTGCGTCCTTTCTCGGACCTGGTGCGCACCCTGCAGGCCAACCGCATCGTCTATGCCATGAAAACCGCGGCCCAGCTGGCGGCCGGTGACGTCCCCGGAATCAGGCCCCTGATCATCGCCTTCGAGGCCAGCGGCAACCGCATTACCTGCCGCCTCAGCGACCGCGAGCAAAACGTCTTTTACGAAACCTCGTTTACTCTCGCTTTCGCCCCGCCAATCCTGCAGCCGGCCGGGCGGGCCTTTGCCCCGCAGTTGAGCGCCGGGCGGGCGCCGAGCACCTCGATCAGCGGCAATACCAGCTTTACCCAGGCCCAGGGGCCGGCCCCGGGAACCACGGCAGTCGGCCGAACCAAACTGAAAAACCCCTATACCCGCCTGGTCTTTACCAATTACGATGACGAGCCCGGCCAGGAACTGGCCCTGCTCAACGATCAATGGATTGAAATCTACCGCCTGGCCAATTTCAAACTCCAACCCATAGCCCGCCTGCCCCTGCCCCACAAAGGGATGATTCCGCTCAACCTTCACGCCGGTGATTTCAATCACAACGGCCGCGATGAACTCTACATTACCCTGGCCCGCCCCATCCTTACCGACGACAAGCAGGACTCGATGCTCAGTTCGATCATTGTCGAAGACCGGGGCGGATCGCTCAAGATCCTGGACAAGGAACTACCCTACTATTTTCGGGTCATTGAAATCCGCGACGGCCGGCGGGTGCTGATGGCCCAGAAAATGGGCACCTACGAACAGTACAAGGAGCCGATCTACTGGGGAGGATTTTTTCACGGAAAATTTGCCCTCGGCGCGCAATTCAAACAGGCTAAAAATATCTTTTCCCTGTACAATTTCAACTTCAACCCCTTCAATGAAAACCAGATCCTGGTGCTCGACGAACAGGGCAACCTCGCCGGCTTCAACGCCAGGACCGCTGAAGTTCTGGTCTACGCCAACGATCACTACGGTATCTTCGACGAAACCCCTTACAACCAGAAGCTCAAGGATGTCATCTACGAAGGCGGCTTTACGATTACCCAGACCGCCGCGATCCGCTATACCGCCAGGCGCTTTATCAAACGCAACAGCTATGGCCAGCAGATCTTCCTGATCAAGAAAAGACGCGAGGTCCATCCCGACCTCAAGAACAAGGCCCTGGCCCTGGTCACCGAAGACAAGGTCAAGGCCGACCAGGTCATCGGCCTGCAGTGGCGCGGCGACGAGATCATCGAAACCTGGAAATCTCCTCCCTTCCCCCGCGACATCATCGATTTCGGCTTTACCAAGCTGGGTGGTCGGGAAACCATGGTGATCATGACCCGCAACCTGGCCGGCAATTACGCCCTCGAGATGCTCCATTAACAAACCGCAGGAGTAACTATTCAGCTAAATTCTATCTCCCCTCTTGCAGAAGGAAAAACAGAAATCTTAACGCCTGGCGAAGAAAAGCCGCGCCCGACCCCGTATTCGGCTGAATAGTTACCCGCAGGAGACATAAAGGAACCATAAGGGAAAAATGAACGACATCGTCAAGCGGCCGTGGGGCAGTTTCCGCTCTCTGCTGAAAAGCGGCAACTGCCAGGTCAAGGAGATTGCCGTCGCCGGGGGCCAGCGCTTAAGCCTCCAGTCCCATGAGAAACGGAGCGAGCACTGGGTTGTCTCCCGCGGCCCGGCGCTGGTCACGCTGGAGGACAGAGAACTCCGGCTGGAAACCGGGGAACATGTTTTCATCCCCCGCCGCAGCCGGCACCGGCTGGCCAACCCGGGCAGCGATACCATCCTGGTTATCGAAATCCAGATCGGCAGCTACCTGGGCGAGGACGATATCATCCGCTACGCCGACGATTACCGGCGGCCGACCGCCCCCGGCATACCCGATCCGGGCCGTTGAATGCCGTCTTCCACCCCACAACCAGCACCAACTGGACCATGACTGCAGAAAACCTTTACGGAGTTATCCTGGCCGGGGGCTCGGGCACCCGCTTCTGGCCCCTGAGCCGGACCCGCAAGCCGAAACAGCTGATCCCCCTGCTGGCCGGGCGCAACACCCTTGAAATAACGGTGGAACGCCTGCTTCCCCTGATCCCGGCCGCGCGCCTGATGGTCGTCACCAACCGCCAGCAGGCCGCGGATGTGGCCGCCACGCTTAAAAACCATCTGGCCGCCGAACAAATAATCGCTGAGCCCCGGGGCCGCAACACGGCCCCGGCCGTCGCCCTGGCCGCCGAACTGCTCCGCGCCCGGGCCGGGGAGGATGCGATCATGATGGTTTTCCCGGCCGACCACTACATCGGCGACCGGCAACGCTTTCACCGGCATCTAACGCGGGCCGCCGAATGCGCCGCCGACAACCACCTGGTGACCCTGGGCATCAAACCCAACCGCCCGGAAACCGGCTACGGCTACATCCAGGCCGGCCCGCCCCTACCGCCGTCTGCAGCCACCCCGGAGCTCGCCGCCCACAAAGTCGAACGGTTTGTCGAAAAACCGGATTACCGTACCGCGGCCGCCTACCTGATGGACGGCGGATTTTTCTGGAACAGCGGCATCTTCATCTGGCGGGTCGGCAGCATCCTGCGCGAAATCGCCGAACACGCCCCGGATATCCACCGGGCCCTGGTGAAATTCGCCCGAACCCGCTCCCGCAACAACCTGGAAACGGCCCTGGAAGAATTTTACCGGCAAATCGACGCGGTTTCCATTGACATCGCGATCATCGAAAAATCCCGCCACGTGGCTGTCGTCCCGGCCGATTTCCCCTGGAGTGACCTGGGCAGCTGGGACTCCCTCGAAGAACTCAAGCTCTCCCCGTTTGCCGAGCAGCCCCTGGTAATCGATGTCGAGGCCAGCGACAACACGGTCTACACGCGCAAACTTACCGCCCTGGTGGAGGTCGAAAACCTGCTCGTGGTTGAAACCGACGACGCCCTGCTGATCTGCCGCAAGGGCAGCAGCCAGCGGGTTCGGGAAGTGGTGGCCGAACTGGCCCGGAAAAAACTCGGCCGCTTTCTCTGACGGCCCTTTGCCGGCAAGGCGCAAACCGGCCCGGCCGGATGGACCTGACCAGGCTTGCCGCAAAAGCCTTGCGGCCGGCCCCGGCGGCCTGGTCGTCGCCCCCATAAAGCGCTTGAAAAATACCCCCTTTTATGTAATAGCAGGAACGCAGTCCAAGGCTTGTTTTCAACCCCTTTTACCCCTTGATGGAGAACCTTACCGATGATCCGGAAAATAATTTTACTGAGCTTGATTTTCGCGGCTTTATTGTGCAGCGGTTGCAGCAGTTGGCATGTTCCCTTCTTCGGCAGCGAGGAAGCCAAGGAGGAAGAACCCCTGGTCCAGAACGCCAAGGACACGACGAACGAAGAGCCCCAGTACAGCGGCCCGACACAAGCGGCCCCGGCGGCGGCCCCGGCCACAGCCCCGGCGGCTTACGGCCAGAACCCGGCGGCGGGAGCCTTTCAGCCCGGCCAGCCCTACAACCCCAATGCCAATTACGCCGCCAGCGCCACCCCCGGTTACGGGGCCGCTCCCGGCGCTCCCGGCGCTGCTCCCGGTGCCTATGGAACCCCTCCTTATGGACAGGCCGCCCCGGCCGCGCCCGGCGCCTACGGTGCCCAACCCTATGGACAGGCTCCGGCCGCTTACGGCAGCGGGCAACCCGGGGCCCCGGCCTATGGAGCTTATCCCGGAGCCCCGCCGAGTGCTCCGGGAGCCTACGGAGCGCAGCCTTACGGAACTCCGGGAGCCGCCGCGGCCCCGGGTTACGGGCAGGGCGTCGAACAAAGCAATCTCGGCGCGCCGCAGGGCGGAGCTTTCCTTGGCGCCCCCGCGGATGACAACCTCGGTTTCGGAGGCGGCATCAAGCGCAAGGTCCTGTTTATCATCAGCTACCCGCAGCGCGGCTTGAGCACCGTGGCCTACGACCCCTTCAGCCAGAAAATCTTCCAGCAGCTGGCCGCCGCGCCCGGCATCAACCTGGTGCCCCGGGAAGCGGTCGAACAGGTTTCCGAAAAATTTCTCAACCAGGCGCTTGACGCCAAGACCCGCCTCAGCCGCCTCGGCAAGGAACTCGGCGCCCAGGCCATTATCCTGGAGCGGGTGAAATACGTCCCCACTTTCAACAACGGCTACGGCTACACTCCCCCGAAACAGACCTTCCAGCTGCAGCTCATCGATACCGCCACCGGCTACCCGGTCAAAACCTACGCCCTCGACCCGGCCGCCCCGGGAGCCGGCCGGGTAATCAACAGCCTGGTCGGCAATATCCGCATGATCGACTGGAGCGCCAGGGTCATCAAGGTCGAGAAAAACCGGGTTCTGATCAACGCCGGCCGGCTCACCGGGCTGCAGACCGGGCAGAACCTTAGGGTCTACGCCAAGGGTACCGAAATCAAGGACCCGACCACCAAGCTTCCCCTGGGCCAGGCCCAGGGCGCCCTCAAGGGAACGGTCAAGGTGGTCGATTTCTTCGGGATCGACGGAGCCATCTGCGAACCCGTGGCCGCCGGCCGCTTCAAAGCGGGTGACATGGTCAAGGCCGTGGAATAGACAACAACCCAGGTCGCCGTAAAAAAATCTCCGGGGGACACGGGGACAACGCCTCCTTTTTTCAGCGGGAAGTGTTGCCCTGTGTCCCCAATTTTTAAGCCCAAAATCGAGGCTCCATGACCATTAAACCCAGGCATCGACCGGCCCTGTTGCTGCTGCTGATTCTCAGCCTTTTCCTGACGGCCGGCTGTGACCATGTGCCGTTCATGCCCCGGCAGGAAATTGACAAATTTCCCGCAACGGTGCAAAATCTCGAAACCATGGTCGTCGAGGGGGTAACCTATGTCCGGGTGATAAACCCGGCCCGGCAGGGCGACCCCGAAGCCGAGCCCGCCATCTGGATACCGCAAACCGTTTACCAGAAAGGCAATTACCAGGCTTACACCGTCAACCTGCCCCGTCCCCGGGAGAAAAAAGAGCTCCAGGCGGCGGCCGGAGAGCCGGAAAACACGAAAAAACCGTCAACAGGTGAAAGTGCCGGGGAAACCACGGCGAAGGCTGAAAACCAAACCGCCGAGGATCTGGGTTCAACGGCCCCGGCCCCGATCCTCCGGTTGCGCCGCCGGGCCCTGCTTTTCCCCACCCAGGTCAGTCTCCGGCACCCGGAAATCATCACCCAGCTGGAGATCGAGCTGGAAAAAAC
>WFRT01000163.1 GCA_015486445.1 Pseudomonadota bacterium
CAGTTGGCCTTGAGGAGTTTGAGATAGTCGACGATGGTTTTGGTCGCGAGGTTGCCCGAGATCGGCAGAATCCGGGCTCCGGTGTGTTCCAGGGCCATGTTGAAAGAGACAAACGAGGCCCAGAGGTTGCCGGCAAAGAGCAGGTTGGCAACGATATCACCCTTGCCGAAGACCGATAAAGAGAGCCCCTTGCCCAGGCGTTCGGCGTTGTAGTGCTGTTCCTCGTGGGTGCGGTAGATCAGCTTCGGGCTGCCGGTGGTGCCGCCGCTGGCAAAGGTGTAGCCGGTCGCTTCATCGGCGGTCAACAGGCCGCTGCCGTAGGGCGGCAGATAGGTTTTGTAGTCGTCGCCGGTCATCACCGGAAAACTGGAAAGGTCATTAAGGCTTTTCAGCTCAAGGCCGGCGTAGCGCTCATTGAGCAGGGGCGAGTGTTTTTGGCAGTAGCTGATCAGCGTCTGCAGGCGGGCTAAGGTTTCCCGGTCGCGGTCGGCGTCGGCGTAGAAATCGAAATAGTCGTTTTCGCGGTCGTAGCGCCGCCAGGGCGGGGCCGGCAGGCGGTGTTCGACGCTGTCTCTGGCGATCGAGACCCAGCGTACGAGTTCGGAAAGGCCGCGGGTGCCGTCGTGCGGGGTGCCGTGCTTTCTGACCGCCATCCGGCCCGGCTCCACGATCCGGTCGGCGCCGATGTCGGTCAGTACCGTGCCCCATTTCATGGCGGTTTCATCGTCGGCGACAATTGCCACGGTCTGGATGTATTCGCCCATCTCGTTGACTGCGGCCAGCGCCTTATCCATCGAGTCGACCGGTTTGACGAACAGGGTCCGGTTCAGGCATGAGGTCTGGAAAGAGCTTTCCTGTTGCAGCACCACGGTCCACTTGAGGGTCGGCGAGGCGAGAAAATCGCCCTTGCCCATCGCCTTTTCGGCTTTGGCCAGCTCCCGCACCTTGGTGATTTCCACGGCTTCGTCGTCATGCAGGGTGCCGTTGGGATAGATTTCCGCCCAGTATTCGAAACCCTCGGCGAGGGCGGCCAGCAGCTCTTCGGCATTGTCGCGGCCGTCGATGTAGACCACGTGGGGCGACGAACAGGCCGACTGCTCCCACATCGTGGCGTCGCGGGCGATCAGCCGGGCGCACTCCTTGACTCCGCGCTGCTGCACGGTTTTCGCGTCGGCCAGGACGAAGCTGTACTTGGGGCCGTATTCAATCAGCTTGCAGTGCAGGCCCTGGTTTTTCCGGTAGCTGCGGATGGTATCGGCCCCGCCGTAGACGACGATCCCGTTGCAGCGCTGCTTGAGAAGGTCTTCGATCTCGCTGCTGCCCCCTTTCCAGCTGAGCAGGGCCAGGGAGGCGGAGATGATGCCGTTTTCATCAAGCTCTTTTAAACTCCGGGCAAAAAGCACCGGGAAGATGGGATCGACGGTCGACATCTTCATCAGGTTGACGTTTTTGGTGATGATCCCCTGGATCAGCGAATCAACCCCGCCGACAAAGACGTTGCCGGCCGAAACGTGGGCCACGATGCCTAAGGGCTGAGCCTTGATATAGCCCTTGAAGTGGCGATCCAGGGTCCAGTCGTCGATGAAATCGGCCTGGCCCAGGTCGCAGTCCATGCGGGTGCGCAGGTTGGCGCTTTTTAACAGATCGACCATCGTCTCGATGCCGGCGACAACCATCTCCGGAGAAAAGCCGATCCGGCCGGGCACCTCCCTGAGCGCCTCCCGGCGATAGCTGGAATCAGGATCGGCCCAGAGCGCCGCGGCCCGGTCTAAAAGCCCCAAAATCTCCTCCAGCGAAACCTTTTTCAGCCGCGCTTTCGCCTCCTCGGCCCGATCGAGAACGTCAAGCATGAAATCTTTGTCGATATGTCGATCAATTTCAACAACTTCCCCAAATACATATAGTTTCATGGCAACCTCTTGCAGCTCTAATTGTAACTATTCAGCCGAAAACGGGGTCGGGCGCGGCTTTTCTTCGCTAAGCGTTAAGATTTCTGTTTTTCCAGCGCTCGCTCCGCCCGCACCCCAAGGGCACTTCCGTTGGGCGCATTGCAAAACTCGCTACGCTCAGACAGTTGCAATGCTTCTGGGCTCCCGCTCGCTGGGAAAAACGACGAAATCTTTCCGAAACCGCTCAGAAAAACCACCCCCGCCCCCTCCTCTGAAAGAGGGAAGATAAATTTCGACTGAATAGTTCCTATTTTTTCAGCAGTTCGGCGGCGCTGATGGCGCAGCCCTGGTGTTTATGGACCCCGGCCCGGCCCAGCAGCTCGATGTAGCGGCTGCGGCGGCCGCAGGCGCAGCCGCCGCGGATGGCGACGTAATCGGTGGCCAGGACCGAGATGTTAGGCTGGGCCGTGTTGTAGGGGGAAATGACGTGGAGCAGGCCGCGCTCTCCTTCCGGCATCACTTCGAGGGTGCCGGGCCGGCGGGCGCAGGCCCTGGAGTAAATCGGCAGGTGAAAATTGCCCTCTTCGCAGGTAACGTAGGGGACACCGTGCTCGACGAAACCGTAGATGTCGCGGATCCGCGATCTGGGAATGCCCAGATACTGTTCAACGTAGTCGGCGAAAAGCTCCTTGGGGATGGCTTCGTCGGCCATCGCCTTCCAGCCGCCGGCGAAGATTATCAGGCTGTCGGCCGGAAAGCTCAGGCGGATGTTCTCTTTCACCATGTACTGCAGGGTGCGCCAGGCAAACGCGGGAAAACCAACCACCCTGAGCGGCCGGCCGTCTTCGGCAAAGCGCCGGAGTTGCTCGGCACACTCGGCGGCGCTGAAAAACTCCTTTCCTTCCCAGTCGGGATGGATGGCGAAGAACTTTTCCGCCGCCGGGGCGAAGCCGGTGTACATGTTGTGGGCGTAGGGCGCCCCCTTGCCGCCGGCGATCTCCGGGGCGTAGGTGAAACAGAGGTAATTGACCTCCCGTTCCGAGAGCAGGCCGTAGGCCTTGATGATATTGCGGCGCATCGCGGTCTGGCGCTCGAACGAGGCCTGGTCCCAGGCAATGTGGCTTTTCTGGCCGGTAGTGCCGCTCGAGGAGAAGGTTTTGACGATTTCGGACTCCGGCACCGAGGCCAGGTGATACCACTTGAAAACGTTGACCATCAACCACGGCAGCCGGGGCAGATCGGCCA
>WFRT01000164.1 GCA_015486445.1 Pseudomonadota bacterium
ATCCCCACCGGGGAGAGGTTTACCTGGACGATGTGCCCTGCTCCGCGCTGCCCGCTCCGGAATGGCGCCGCCGGGTCGGTCTGCTGCCGGCGGAAAGCCAATGGTGGCATGATACCGTGGGCGCGCATTTTCATTTCGGGATCGACCCCAGGCAGGCCGATCTTCTGGGTTTTTCCCCGGAGGTGGCGGAATGGTCGATTGCCCGCCTCTCTTCCGGAGAAAAACAGCGGCTGGCGCTCCTGCGCCTGCTCCAGAACCGGCCCAAGGTGTTGCTGCTGGATGAACCGACCGCCAACCTTGATCCGGCCACCGGCGCCCGGGTGGAAGAGCTTATCCTTTCCTGGCAGCGGGAAAACGGGGGAGCGGTGGTCTGGGTGACCCACGACCTGGACCAGGCCCGGCGCCTCGGGGGCGCCTGCCGGGAAATCCGGGGAGGCCGCCTGGTCGGGAGAGAAGCAGGCCGGATGGAATCGGGGGAGAGACAATGAATGTTGTCCCCCTTTCCGGCTTCGACCTGGCGGCGACTTCGTTTCTGATCGTGGCCCTGGCCCTGGTTTCACTGCCCCTGCGGCTTGAAATGGCCGGCCAGGTGCTTGTTGCCGGCTTGCGGATGACGATCCAGCTGCTGCTGGTCGGCTTGATTCTGAGATGGCTCTTTACCACGGCCGGGCCGGTCTGGATTGCGGTGCTGGCGGTTTTCATGCTGCTCAACGCCGGCCGCGAGGTCAGTCGCCGCCAGAAACGGCGGCTGAAAGGCTGGTGGAATTACGGCATCGGCACCCTGACGATGTTTATAACTTCATTTCCCCTGGCCTTGTTTGCCCTGGTCCTGGTTATCGGCAACCAGCCCTGGTACGAACCCCGCTACGCCATCCCCCTGCTCGGCATGTTGCTGGGCAACACCATGAACGGCATCTCGATCGGCTTCGACCGGCTTCTGCATAGTGTCTGGCAGCAGCGCCAGGTCATTGAAAACCGCCTGATGCTGGGAGAAAGCTGGTTTGAAGCCCTGGCCGAAATCCGTCGCGAGAGCATTCGCTCCGGCATGATGCCGATCATCAACGCGATGATGGCTTCCGGGATTATCGTGCTGCCCGGCATGATGACCGGCCAGATCCTGGCCGGCAGCCCGCCTCTGGAAGCGGTCAAGTACCAGATCATGATCATGTTCCTGATCGCTGCCGGCAGTGGTTTCGGCACCGTGATCGCGGTTTACCTGGGCGGTCGGCGGCTGTTCGACGGCCGCGAGCGGCTGCGCCTGGAAAGATTGACCTGATGGAGGCTGAAATGACTGACCGGTCCGTCTATCTCGATCCCGCGCTTTGTGATGGCTGCGGACTCTGTCTCAAGGTTTGCCCGGCCCGGGCTTTCAGCCTGGAGGAGGGACGGGCGGTTTTTACCGGTGAGTGCACCCTGGCCTGTGACCACTGCGCCGCGGCCTGTCCCCGGCAGGCGATTGAGGTTGAAATCGACAAGCCCGAACCTTTTGCCTTTGAAACCTTTTTCCTGGTTCCCGGTGGCCGGCCGGAGGCCGGGTCTTCGGCGGGGATTTCACAACTGGCCGGCCTGATGCGCTGGCGGCGCTCCTGCCGGGTCTACCGGGAGAAGCCGGTGCCCCTGGCCTTACTCAAAGACTTGGTGCGGATAGGAATGACGGCGCCCTCCGGCACCAATTCCCAGGCCTGGAGTTTCACGATTATTCCGGAGCGGGAAAAATTGCTTGACTTCGGCCAGGCTGTCGCCCGTTTTTACGAGGAGTTGAACCGCCTGGCGGAAAAGGCCTGGCTGCGCCGTGGGTTGAAGCTCTGCCGTCGGCCTGAACTCGATCTTTATTACCGGGAGTATTACGCCTCGGTGAAGGAGGGGCTCCGAAGCTGGCGGGAAGGAAGCGACGACCGCCTTTTCCACGGCGCCCGGGCCGCCATCCTGGTCGGTTCCCGGCCCGGGGCCTCGTGTCCGGTCGAGGATGCCGTGCTGGCGACCCAGAACATGATTCTCGCGGCTGAAGCCCTGGGGCTGGGCAGCTGCCTGATCGGTTTTGCCGTCGAGGCCCTGCGGCGGGACAAAAAGATCAAGCAGGCAGTCGGGGTCCCTCCGCGGGAAAAGATCCATACGGTCCTGGTCCTGGGGTATCCGGCCATAAGTTTCCAGCGCCCGGCGGCCCGTCGCCAGGCTCCCATCCGGGTTGTCTACTGAGCCCGGATTTTGTCTTTCCTTATCCTCGGGTTCACCGGGGAATCCAGACCCCCGGGGGCTCCCTTCGCAGGTACATAGCTGCCATCTTGATTAAAATCGACCACTTAAAAACCCTGCTTAAAATCATACTTTTGACTGATTGACCTGCCGGAATAGTTCAATTATAACTAAAGATACGCTGTTTTAAGTTTCTTGACCAAGTATATATACTTTCATTATATGCTGGTTGGGAAGCTGAGTCGAGGGGAGTGCCGGTTGACCGGGGCGGCGGAAAGAAGTGACAGTTTCGGGGAAATCTTTCGAGCCGGCAGTCGGCAGGATTGAGCGAATGGGGAAGGGATTATGAATAAATTGGCTTTAGTTCTTGCAACGGGCGATCTTATTCTGATTGCCGCAGCTTACTTTGTCGGGCTGGTTTTTCGTTTCGGAAGTCTGTCGAACTCGTACTGGGCCGATTCCAGGATGTTTTGCCTGGCCCAGATCGGGGTCCTGGCCGGGGCGGTGATCCTGACTTCGACGATCTTCGAGCTTTACAGTTGGAACCGCAGCCTGCAGCGGATCAAGCTGATTACCCGAATCACAATCTCTGTGATTACAGCTTTTGCCATCCTGGCCGTACTCTTCTACGTGGTTCCCGAAATCACCATAGGCCGGAGTGTCTTGATTGCGGCCCTCGCCATGTTCGGCATCTGCCAATATCTCTGGCACAGCTACTCCTCTTTTGTTTTCCGGATTCCCGGCCTGAACCAGCGCTGCATGATTGTTGGCGTTGGTGATCTCGCCCGTGACCTGGCCGAGGTCATAGAAGAATTTTCCAGCAGTTACAAGCTGGTCGGCTTTATCCAGCCGGAAGGCGTGGAGGTCAAGGTCGATCCCGGGAAAATCATCGGCCCGATCGACAGCCTGCCGGAATCGGCGGTCCGGGAACGGGTCGGCAAAATTATCGTGGCGCTTTCCGAACGTCGCGGCGTCCTGCCCTACAAAGAGCTTTTGAACTGCCGTTTTTCCGGTATCGAGGTGATCGATGCCGTGACCTTTTATGAACAGGTTACCGGCAAGCTCAAGATTGGCGACATCAATCCGGACTGGTTCATCTATTCCAACGGCTTTGCGTTCGGCAACCTGATTCGCTTCATAAAAAGAGGATTGGATATCATACTCGCCCTGGTGGGAATTGTTCTGACCCTGCCGCTGATGTTTTTGATTGCCGTCGCCATCAAGCTCGAATCCCCGGGAGAGGTTATTTTCAGCCAGGTGCGGGTCGGTGAATACGGGCGGGAATTCAAGATCTACAAGTTTCGCAGCATGTGTCAGGATGCCGAGGCCAACGGCCCGGTCTGGGCCCAGCAGGACGATTGCCGGGTAACCCGGGTGGGAGGTTTTCTACGCAAGAGCCGGCTTGATGAAATTCCCCAGCTTTTTAATGTCCTGATGGGTGATATGTCCCTGGTCGGTCCCCGGCCGGAACGGCCTGAATTCGTGGTCCAACTCGATCATCAGATACCTTATTACGCCAAACGTCACTCTCTCAAGCCCGGGGTCACGGGATGGGCCCAGGTCTGTTATCCGTACGGAGCCTCGGTCGAAGATTCCCTGATGAAGCTTAAATACGACCTTTACTACATCAAGAATTTCTCCTTGCTTTTTGACTTGAAAATTATCCTTGAAACGGTTAGGATTGTGCTCTTTGGCAAAGGACGTTGATCCGTTCTCGCTTTCTATGTAAAATTATGTTTGTGGGGGGTGGTTTGCGTAAAATTATCGGAATTCTGTTGCTGTTGACATTGACCCTGGCCTGGGCCGGTTGCGACAGCCAGACCAAAGAACAGCTTTTACACGACGGACAACAGTTCAGCCAGAAAGAGAATTATCGCGGGGCGATTGTTTTTTATAAAAAGGCCCTGAAAAAAGATCAAAACTATTTTGAGGCCCGTTACCTGCTGGCCGATGCTTACCTTAATCTGGGCGAGCTGAAAAAAGCGGAAAGCGAATTTCAGAAAGTTGCCCTGCAATCCCCGGAATACCGTCAGCTGGCGCTTAAACTGGCGGAAATCTACCTCTACACCAACCGTTCTGACAAGGCTTTTGAGCAACTTGAAAGCTACCTGAAAAAACACCCCAAAGACAGTGACGCATATGATTTGCTGGGCAGCTCCTATGCCCTGAAAAAGGATTTTCCGGCCGCGGAAAAAGCTTTTCGCAAAGCCTTGCAGTTGAACCCCGACGCCCTGTTGCCCAAACTCCACCTGGCCCGCCTACTGCTTGCTCAAAAGAAGATCACTCCTGCCCGCCAACTGCTCGAAGAGATAATCTCCGGTAAAGACGGCAACCGTAGAAAGAGTCTGCTGGCCTATTACCTGCTGGCCGATTTGGAGCGGTCCCGGGGGAATGGCGACCGGGCCATTGAAATCTACCGTGAAATCCAGAAAAAATTTCCTCATTCTTTCCGGGCCGCCTACCTGGAGGGGCTCCTGCTGCTGGGCAAGGGTCCGGAAGAACTTGCCGCGGTCGACAAACTGGCCGCCACGCTGATTAAAAAGCTTCCTTCCCGGCCTGAAGGCTATTTTCTCAAGGGCATGGTGCTGTACGCGAAAAAGGATTTCAGCGGGGCTGAAGCCGAACTGCTGAACGCGGTCAAATTCAACAGCCGCGATCAACTGGCCCTTTATTACCTGGGGTTGAGCTATCTCAGGCAGGGAAAACTCGACCTGGCCCTGAACCAGTTTCAACAGATTCTCGACTTGAACCCCAAGGCCACGCAGTCCCGGATAATGGTAGGGACGGTGCTGCTGCGGCAAAAGCACATTGACGATGCGCTCAACGAACTGCAGAAAGCCGTCGCGGCCGATGAACAGAGCGCCGCGGCCCATAATGCCCTGGGCAGCGCCTACCTGGCCAAGGGAATGTATGACCAGGCCATGGAGGAGTTTGACCGGGCCCTGGAGATCGACCCCAATCTTGCCGAGGCCCACCTCAAGAAAGGTATCTACAGCCTGATGCGCGGCGGTGATTCCGGCAAAACCGAGAGCGAACTTGTCAAGGCTCTGGCCGCCGCTCCCGAAGTGATAAATACGCGCCTGGTGCTGAGCGCCTTTTATGTCCGCCAGCAGAATTACGACAAGGCCATCCGAACCATGCGGGAAGGCCTGACCGGTCAGCCCAGCGATGCCCTGCTTTACAATTACATGGCTTCGGTCTGGATCTCCCAGAAGAAGGTTGACCAGGCCCTGGCGGCCCTGCGCAAGGCCAAGGAGATCAAGCCGGATTATTTCACCCCCTATTTCAGGATTGCCGCCTATTAC
>WFRT01000165.1 GCA_015486445.1 Pseudomonadota bacterium
ATTGAGGGACTGGCCGGGGAGGGGGGACTGCACCCGGTCCAGCAGGCCTTTGTCGAGCATCACGCGATCCAGTGCGGTTTCTGCTCCCCCGGCATGATCCTGACGGCTACCGCCCTGCTCGACCGGGAGGTCGGTGAGCTCAGCCGGGAAACGATTCGCGAGGCGATCTCCGGCAACCTCTGCCGCTGCACCGGTTATGCCAAGATTGTCGAGGCGATCGCGGCGGCCGGAAAAAGGGCTGACGAGGAGAACCAATGAATACTTCCGGATATAGAATTTTAGGCCGCGGCATCGCCCGGGTCGACACCCCGCTCAAGGCGACCGGCGAAGCCCTGTTCACCGCCGATATCCGGCTGCCGAAGATGCTGGTCGGCAAGGTCCTGCACAGCCCCCACGCCCATGCCGTGATCAAGAGCATCGATACTTCCCGGGCCGAGGCCCTGCCCGGGGTGCGGGCCGTGGTTACTAGGGAAGATTCGTTCGATGTTAAATGGGGGGTTTTTCGCTATACCCGTGACCACCAGTTGATTGCCGTCGACAAGGTTCGCTTTGTCGGCGAGGAGGTGGCCGCGGTGGCGGCCGATGACGAAGCCACGGCCCTGGCCGCGCTCGATCTGATCACGGTCGAGTACGAGGTGCGGCCGGCGGTCTATGACGCCGAGGAGGCTATGGCCGCCGGTGCTCCGCTGATTCACGAGGATCATCCCGGTAATGTCAACATTCATGTCAATATCGATGTCGGGGATGTTGAGAAAGGCTTTGCCGAGTCCCATTACGTGCGGGAGGACACCTTCCGGGCGAGCGGCGAAACCTACGGCATGCTCGAGCCCTACGCGGTGATCGCCGACTACAAGTCAACCGGCAGCATCGAACTCTGGGTGCCGACGGCCTCGCCCCACACCAAGGCCAAGGCCCTGTCAAACCTGCTGAAAATCCCTTTGAACAAGGTGATTGTCCGGCGCACCAACGTCGGCGGCGCCCTCGGCGGCCGCTCCGATGTCTTTCCTCTCGATTTCATTACCGCGACCCTGTCCCGCAAGGCCCGCCGGCCGGTCAAGATCGTCTACTCCCGCGGGGAGAGCATGACCTGCACCCGCCAGGTTCACGACATGGTGGTCACGGTCAAGACCGGGGTGACCCGGGAAGGGGCGATCCTGGCCCAGGATATACGGGTGGTAATGGGGGGCGGCGCCTATTCGAGCACCGGGCCGATCGCCGCCTCGGTGCCCTTTCTGGTCTGGGAGGAGACCTACCGGCTGCCCAGTGTCCGCCTCAACAGCTACCGGGTGTACACCAACAAACCGATTCGCGGCATGTACCGCTGCCACGGCCGCGCCTTTCTCGGCGGTCTCGGCATGCAGCTTGACATGATCGCCCACGAGCTCAAGATCGATCCGGTTGAAATCCGCCTGCGCAACGCCCTGCACGAAGGGGAATACCAGGCTACCGGGTCGAAGATTTTCGGCTGCGGGCTCTCGCAGGCGATTGAGCGGGCCGCGGCCCGGGCCGGCTGGGCCGGGAAACGGGGCAAGATGCCGCCGGGCCGGGGGATCGGCATGGGGGCCAACGGTATGATGTGCGGTTTTCCGATGGGAATCCGCGGCGGTTCGAGTGCCGTGATCAAGTTCAACGAAGACGGTTACCCGACGATTCTTACCGGCGTGGTCGACAACGGCCAGGGCAACTACCATGCCATGGTCCAGATCTGTGCCGAGGTCCTGGGGGTGCCGGTCGAAGAGATCCATATCGTCGCCGCCGATACCGAGGTTACGACCCTGGACATGGGGGCCTATTCACAGGCCGCGGTTTTTGTCGGCGGCAACGCCGTCAAGAATGCCGCCGAGGACGCCCGGCAGCAGATTTTCAAGATCGCCGCCGGTCTGCTCGATTGTGACCCCGCCGACCTGGTGATCGAGGACAAGCAGGTTTTTGCTCCCGACAAGCCGGAAGAGCGGGTGCCGCTGCACAAGATCATCCGCCGGGGCCTGCTCGACAATGTGCCGGTGATCGGCCGGGGTTCCTACATGCCCGAGGTTTCCCACACCCGGGAATGGGTCAAGAACCCGGTCGGCCAGCAGGCCGGCACCTTCAGTTTCGGGGCCAACGTAATCGAGGTCGAGGTCGATCTCAAGACCGGCGAGGTGAAGGTGGTCAACGCCACCGGGTTCCACGATTGCGGCTTTCCCATCAATCTGAAGGCGGTCGAGGGGCAGTATGAAGGTTCGGTGGCCGCGGCCGGGCTCGGCAGCGGCCTGCTCGAGGAACATCTCTGGGTCGACGGCCGCATGCTCAACGCCGATTTTCTCGAATACAAGATGCCGCTGGCCGTGGATATGCCGGAGATTTCGGCCAATGTCGTGATTACCAACGATCCCAAGGGACCTTTCGGGGCCAAGGAGGCCGGCCTCTTCGGCTCGATGAACAGTTTCCAGGCGGTCGGCAACGCGATTTTTGACGCCACCGGGGTCTGGATCAAGGAGTTTCCCATTACCCCGGACAAAATTCTCCAGGCCCTGGAGGAGAAAAGGAAAAAGGATGAGCAAAGCACCGAGACGGATTGATCACATCTGCCTGGCGGTCAGGAACCTGGCCGCCGCCCGCAGGATTTACGAGGATGTTTTAGGCCTTGAGCTGGACTGCGAATATGTCGCGGAGAGTGAAAAAATCAAGGTCGCCCGCTACTATATCGGCGAAGTCGCCCTGGAGTTGATGGAGTCGACCACGCCGGACGGCGAGGTGGCGAAATTCATCGCCCGCCGGGGCGAGGGGGTCTTCCTGCTCTCCTACCAGGTTGACGATGTCGAGGAGAAGATGGCCGATCTCAAGGCCCGGGGCTATGAACTCATCGACGATAAGCCCCGCCGGCTGTTCGGCAACCGTTATGCTTTCATCAACCCCCCGGCCCAGATGTGCGGGGTGCTGACTGAAATCATCGACGGTGATTTTGACCCCAAGAAAGGTGAGCGGGGGGAGTGAAACGGTGAAGAAAAGGCTTCGGGTGCTGGTTGCCAAACCGGGATTGGACGGTCACGACAAGGGCGCCAAGGTGGTTTGCCACGCTCTTCGGGAGGCCGGCATGGAAGTGATTTACAGCGGCCTGCACAAAAGTGTTGCCGAGATTGTCAGCACCGCCCTGCAGGAGGATGTCGATGCCCTCGGCCTGAGCATCCTTTCCGGGGCCCACCTGGTCTACGCGCAGAAAGTGCTTAAGGCCCTGCGCCAGCGGCAGGCCGACGACATCGTGGTCTTTGTCGGCGGCGTGATTCCCGACCGTGATATCGAAAAATTGCGAGCGCTGGGGGTCAAGGGGGTTTTCCCGGGGGGCACGCCGCTGGCGGCGACCGCGGAATTTCTCCGGCAGGAGTTCGGGGATAAACCCGTCTAACCTGTAACCGACGTAACTATTCAGCCAAATCCGGGGTCGGGCGCGGCTTTTCTTCGCTAATAGAATTTAGCTGAATAATTACTAACCGACAACCGATTGGGGAGTGCAATGGGGGTAGCCAAATATACCCGGGATGAGAAGGACCGGGTGGTTGAGGTTGAATATCTTTCGGGAATCAAAGTGAAACCGCTCTATCGGCCCGAGGACCTCGAGGCCGCCGGTTTTGACTACGGGCGCGACCTGAACGACCCCGGCGAATACCCGTTTACCCGCGGCATCCACGCCCAGGGTTATCGCAGCCGGAGGTGGACGATGCGCCAGTATTCCGGCTTCGGTTCTCCCGAACAGAGCAATGAACGTTTCAAACTGTTGATTGCCAACGGTCAGAACGGCCTCAACGTGGCTTTCGACCTGCCCTCGCAGATGGGGCTCGATTCCGACGACCCGCGGGCTGAGGGCGAAGTCGGCCGGGTCGGGATGGCGGTCGATTCGCTAAGGGATTTCGAAATTGCCTTCCGGGACATCGCCCTCGACCGGATCGGTACCGGTTTGACGATCAACGCCGTGGCCTCGATCATGCTGGCCATGTACCAGGCCGTGGCTGAGAAATACGGTTTCAGCAAGAAGGTTATCAGTGCCACGCCGCAGAATGATATCTTGAAGGAAATCATCGGCCGCGGCGCCTGGATCTATCCGCCGGCGGCCGGGGTCAAACTGATTGGCGATACGATCGAATATTCGGTCAAGGAGATGCCTAAAGCCAACCCGGTCAGCATCTGCGGCTACCATATCCGCGAGTCCGGGGCGACCCCGGCCCAGGAGATCGCCTACGCCATCCAGATTGCCAATACCTACATCGAGGAGGTGCTCGAGCGGGGCCTCGATATCGATGACTTCGTCGGTCGTTTTTCCTTCAATATCAACATTTACGGCAACATGTGGGAGACCATCGCCAAGTTTCGGGCGGCCAAAAAGATGTGGGCCCGCAACCTGGTCGAGCGCTACGGGGCCGGGCAAAAGAACAAGAAGGTGCTCTTTTTTCGCGGCCTGTTCGGCGGCGGCGGGTCCGGCCTGACCAAGCAGCAGCCTCTTAACAACATCGTCAGGGGAGCATACTACGGGCTGGCCGCGGCTCTCGGCGGGGCCCAGACCACGGCCCTTTGCTCCTACGACGAAGCCTACACCATTCCCACCCCGCAGTCGGCCCTGCTCTCTTTGAGAACCCTGCAGATTATCATGGAGGAGGTCGGCCTGCGTGACACCGTCGACCCCCTGGCCGGGTCCTATTTCATCGAGACCATCACCCGGGAGATGGAAGAGCTGATCGAAAAAGAGATGGCCGAGATCGACGCTTACGGCGGCATGCTGAAGGCGGTCGAGGACGGCTATGTCCAGCGCAAGGTGGCCCGCCAGGAGTACGAGTTTCAGAAAGGCCTCGAGCGGGGCGACTATGTCAAGGTCGGAGTCAACAAGTATGTCATGGACGAAGACGGAGAACAGGAGGTCGAACTCCACGAGTACGACGAAGCCGGGGCGGCGGCCAAGATCGCCGGCCTCAAGGAGTTGCGGCGCCGCCGGGACGGGCGGGCCGTGGCCCGGAGCCTGAAAGAGCTGGATTTGACCGTGCGCCGGGGCGGCAATGTCATGCCGGCGCTGGTTAAGTGCTGCCGCGCTTACGCCACGGTCGGCGAAATGGCCGGGATTTTCAAGGATGTTTTCGGTGAATTCAAGGAGCCCGGCATCTTTTAGGTAAAGCCGCGCCCGACCACGTATTCAGCTGAATAGCTACCTTTGATGAAATTTTAGGGGAGTGGGAAATGGCCTACAAAATCGGCATTGACGTGGGGGGAACCTTTACCGATTTTCTCCTGACCGGCGACGACGGCAACTCGGAGATCTACAAGGTTCTTTCGACTCCCGACGACCCCTCGATCGCGACCATGCAGGGGATCGCGGAGATGGCGGCCCGGCGCCAGCTGTCGGTACGGGAGTTTTTGCGTCAGGTTTCGGTCATCGTCCACGGCACCACCGTGACCACCAACGCCACCCTGACCTATTCCGGGGTCAAAACCGGCCTGCTGACCACCGCCGGGGTCCGCGACGCCCTTGAAATGCGGCGCGGGATCCGCGAAGAGCAGTACAACAACCGCTATGAAAACGCCCGGCCGGTGGTCGAACGCTACCTGCGTCGGCCGGTTAAGGAAAGGCTTGACTATTCCGGCAGGGTGGTGGTGCCGCTCGATGTCGAGGATGCCCGGCGGCAGATCGAAACCCTGCGCCGCGAGGGGGTTAAGGCAGTCGCCATCTGTTTCATGAACTCCTTTGCCAACCCTGCCCACGAGGAGGCTGTGGCCGACCTGGTGGCCGAGCTGCTGCCGGACAGCTATGTTACGGTTTCCTCCCGCCTGCTGCCCTCGATCCGTTTTTACGACCGGGCCAGCACCACGGCCCTGAACTCCTATGTCGGGCCGATCCTGAAAAACTATCTCGATGCCCTGGTCGGTAAGCTTAAAGCCGAGGAATTTGATGGCGTCCTGCTGATCATGGCCTCCAACGGCGGCGTGGTTTCACCCGAACACGCCCGGGAAAAGGCGGCCCTGACCCTGCTTTCAGGCCCGGCCGGGGGGCCCGTGGCCGGGATCATGTACGCCGGGGCCCAGGGTTATGACGACTGCATCACGGTCGACATGGGCGGCACCAGTTTCGATGCCGCGGTGATCAAGAACCGCAAGCCTTCGATGACCACGGTCGGCGAGATCAACCGCCTGCGCACGGCCCTGCCGATGCTCAACGTGGTTACCATCGGGGCCGGCGGCGGCAGCATCGGCTGGATCGACGAAAGCGGGCTGCTGCGCATGGGGCCCCAGAGCGCCGGCTCGAAACCGGGGCCGGTCTGCTACGGTCTCGGGGGGCGGGAGCCGACCTGCACCGACGCCGACTTGGTGCTGGGCTATCTCGATCCCGGTTTTTTTGCCGGCGGCCGCATCCGGCTCGACCGTTCGGCGGCCGAAAAGGCGATCGCCGAAAAGATCGCTAAGCCCTTGAACTACGATGTCTGTACCGCGGCGGCCGGGATGTACAACATTATCAATGTCAACATGGCCGCGGCGGTTCGCGAGGTGGCGGTCAAGGAGGGTTCCGACCCCCGCGACTTTCCCATGCTGGTGGCCGGCGGGGCCGGGCCCAACCACTCCTGCATGATCGCTTCAGAACTCGAGATTCCCCTGATGATCATCCCCCGGGAGTCGTCGATTTTCTGTGCCGCCGGTATGCTGATGTCCGATCTCAAGCACGATTTTGTCAAAAGCTACATTACCCGCCTCGACCAGGCCGACGGGCGGCGTTTTAAGCGTTTTTTCAAGGAGATGGAAGACGAAGGCCGCCGGGCCCTGGCCCAGGACGGGATTGCCGAAGAAAAGATCTCCTACGTCTATGCCCTCGACCTGCGTTATCTCGGGCAGTACCACGAAGTAACCGTCGAAATTCCGGCCGCGGTGGTCGCCGATGCGGACTGGGAAGCCATCGGGGCGGCTTTCCACCCGGTTCACAACCGGTTGTTCGGTTACTCCCTGGAAGAGGAAAAAACCCCGATCGAGTTGATCAACCTGCGCCTGGTCTGCATCGGCAAAACCGAAAAACCGGTTTTCAGCCGCAGGAGCTATGCCGGTGAAAATCCCGACCGGGCCTACAAGAATCACCGGCCGGTGTTTATTCCCGGGGCCGGAGAGTTCCGGGAGGTGCCTGTGTTCGATGCCCTGGAGCTTGAATTCGGCAACCGGGTCGCCGGTCCGGCCATCCTCGAGCAGGTCAACACCACGGCCTTCATCACCCCGGAATACAATGTCATGGTCGACTGCTTCGGCAGCTACACGGTCTATCTCAAGGAGCGCGAGGCCGAGATTACGGCCCGGATTCTGCCCGCGTGAAACTGTTTTAAGGAAAGTAACTATTCAGCTAAATTTTATCTCCCCTTTTTAAGGAGGGGGCGGGGGTGGTTTTTCTGAGCGGTTTCGGAAAGATTTCGTTGTTTTTCCCAGCGAGCGGGAGCCCATAAGCATTGCAACTGTCTGAGCGTAGCGAGTTTTGCAATGCGGGCG
>WFRT01000166.1 GCA_015486445.1 Pseudomonadota bacterium
TCCTTGTAGTCGTCATCACGGACGATGAAAAGCTCGGTGTAGGCCCGGGCCATAGAGTTCCAGGGATCGTCGGGATCAAAGGCCGTAAAGATCCAGCTGTTGCAGTAGGTCGAAGCCACGACGCAGGTCTTGAGATCGAGAAAGAGTTTGGCGTTTTCCCGCAGTTTGCCCCAGATCGGCATCCCCTCCCAGTAGATCCGGTGACGCTCGCCCTCGACCGCGGCAATCCCCTGGTCGACCCAGCTCTGAAGTTCCTTGAGCAGGGTCTCGTAGTAGTCGACCGCGACCTGGGTGCCGCGCATGACCACGGCCGGACCCATGTGGATGGTGCCGTCGAAAAAGGTCAGCGGCGAAGGAACGTGGGCCGCCATTTCGAGAACTTCGCGCCAGAGATCGGAACAGCGCCGGGAAAGCCGGACCGTCTCCTTGAGTTTGTCCTCGTCGAGCCGGTTGCCGGTGGCCGCGGTGATATTTTCGGCCAGCCGCTTCATCTGGCCGGCGATGCTGTCGACATGGTACTGGGTAACCTCGCCGACGTTGACGAAACTCTCGATGCCGAAGCAGGGCACTTTCCACTCCCGGGCATACCATTCGAACCAGTCCTTGACGTCGCGGCACTGGTTCGTGTTGTAGACCAGGACATCGGGCTTGGGAATCGATTCGATGCCGTCATAGATTTTGGCCAGCGGGGTGAAGCCCTTGAGATAGGCCCCGATATCGGCGGTCAGGTAGGAGCAGATTTCGGGCGAGTAGCCAATCGCGTTGGCGGCCGGAATGCAGTCGTTGGCGGCCCGGGAAGCGCCCAGGATGGCGGCGTGGTTTTCCGGGAAGTAGACGACGAACCCCATGGCCCGCAGCAGTTCGGCGGGACCGACGCTGGTGCACCAGGCGACCTTCGGTTCACCCGATTTGCAGGCGGCATCGATCTCGTAGAAATGATCGGCCATCACCTTCTTCATCAGTCTCGCGGTTTCCAGTTTCTTGATTTCGCCCATCAAACTCCTCCATTCACGGTGCGGTTTACGGTACGGGTTATTGACTTCACTCTGACGCTGACAGGTTTGCTTAAATTCAAGGTAACTATTCAGCCGAATACGGAGTCGGAAGCGGCCCGGAAAAGTCCGGACCGCGCCCGAAGACAGCCTGCGCGGCTTGGCTGGAAGTTGATTGTCAGCAACATACATGCCAACTTCCTGCCGGTGCGGGAGTAAAGAAAAGGAGGGGCTTTTTGCTGATTATCGGAAAGCGATTGCAGGATGCCGGGATGATTAAATTTAATTCCCCGGCATAAAAATTAACCTCCGCAGGGAGCTTGCGTTTTTTCACGCAAAGCCGGGCCGGAAGGAAAGATGAGCGGCGGGGCGGCTATTTCCGGAAGGTCGACTCCCAGATCTTGTCAAAGGCCCGGGTATACTTGCGGGCCAGGGAAGAGGACTTGATGAGCAGCAGGTTTTCGTAGTTGAAGTTTTCCGCCGAAGCCGTCCAGTTGAAGGAGCCGGTGGCCACATACTGGCCGTCGACCACCGCGAACTTGTGATGCATGAGACCGTATTTCCGCACCTGGTAGCGCTTTTTGCGCGGCTTTTTATAAGTTTTCCGGCTCTTGTACTTTTTCTCCAGCCCCCGGGCGTAGCGGACATCCACGCCCCGCTGCCGAAGATAGTAGCCTTTGGAATAGTCGCTTTCATCGTTGCCGTCCAGGATCAGCCGAATCCGGACTCCCCGCTTGTGGGCCCGCACCACGGCCCGGGCCAGAGCCCGGTTGGTAAAGGTGTAGACCGCGGCGTCGATCCCGGTGCGGGCCGAGTCGATCAATCTGACCATGGCCTCTTCGGCGCCCCCCCGGGGGCTGAACCAGACCTCGATCGGGGCGGTTCGGCCGGGGCCCGGAAAGGAGGCCGCCAGCAGGGTGAAAAGAGCCGCAAAAAACAGTATCCGAACGGCAGCCGGAGAACGGCGGCACGGATGAAAAACAGTTATTCGGCAAGCCATGCCTGCATCTCCCGGTTTGTCAACAGTTTGTCCACAGGGCTTTCAACAAGCAGTCCACAGCCCCTGTGAGTAACTCGAAAAGAGTTATATTTTCCATTAGATAGCTATAATCACGATGGTAAGTTATTGAATTTACAGGGTTTCAACTCCAAACACGGCCCTGCCGCAAAGCCGGCCGCAGAATATTTCTTCAACGATTTCAAACAATTATCAGGTTCTATCCACAGGCTTTCCGGAACCGGCCGCCACCGGCTCCCCTGCCTTGGCCTGCTGCCAGAGCTTTTCCTGCTCTTCCAGGCTCATGCCGTCCAGGTCGCACCCCGCCGCCGCGGCCGCCTCTTCCATGGCCCGGAAACGGGCGGCAAATTTACGGTTGGCCCGGCCCAGAACGCGGCCGGGTTCAAACCCCGCCAGGCGGACCAGGTTGACGAGCACGAACATCAAGTCGCCGAGCTCCTCTTCGAGCCGCGCACCACCCGTCTCCAGCACCTCTTCGACCTCGCCGACCTCCTCCTTGAGTTTGGGCAGGACGGCGGCGGCGGAAGGCCAGTCAAACCCGACCCGGGAGGCTCTCTGGCCGAACCGGCAGGCCTTTTCCAGCGGCGGCAGCGAGGCCGGAATGCCGTCCAGGCGGGAAGCGTAGCTCTTGCCCTCGACCTCGCGTTTGATCTTTTCCCAGTTGTCGCGCACCTCGCCGGTGGTAATTTCGGCCCCGGCATCGGCGCCGAAAACGTGGGGGTGGCGCCGCACCAGCTTGGCCCTGATCTGCGCCAGGACCTCGAGCAGGGTGAAGCGCTCTCCATCCTCGCCGAGGCGGCAGAAGAAGAGCAGGTGGAAAAAGAGGTCACCGAGTTCCTCGGCCA
>WFRT01000167.1 GCA_015486445.1 Pseudomonadota bacterium
GCCTGCGCTCGACGGCCTGGTACATCAGCCGGCATGTCGCCGGCCGGCCGGCCCTCGAACTGCTGCCGGAGCTGGATCCTACGGGACCGGAACTGGCCTTCTGGCTTGAGCGCTTTGCCGAACTTTTGCAAAGGCTGATCAATCTTCGGCTGGTGCACGGCGATTTCAAGGCGAGCAATTTTCTCTGCGCCGCGGACGGCCGCCTCTATCTGCTCGACCTCGATGCGATGCGTTACCACAGACGTCCCGATACCGCTTTCAGAAAGGCCGTCGCCCGCGACCATCGCCGGCTGCTGGCCAACTGGCGGCAACACCCCGACCTGGAGCAGGCTTTCCAGGTAATGACGGCGGGTCTGAGCCCTGCGAAAAACTAGTGATTATGGTCGTTTAAGTTCATATTTTACGAAATTATAGAATATTATCCGAGGATATACGGTTTTTGATGGTTTGCGCCTATTTGCTTTGAAATGCCTGGAGATTTTCTGTATATATAAAATCGGAATGGTGGCTTGAGCTGGGACGTACAAAAGATCGGATGAGAATCTACGGCCCTGCTGATAGATGAAAACAAAAACCTGGAAAGAGGTGGTGTATGTCTAAACGCTCTATGAAAAAATTGATTTTGTCGATTGTGTTTGTGGCCTGCCTGGTTCCGATTACGGTCCTGGCGGCGGATGTCACGGTCACCCCGCAGAATATGGAGGGGTGGTTCGTTAAACAGGGCAACAAGAACGCCACCGGGCAGATTACGGCCGTAGCCGATGATCAAGGTGGCAATGGATCGTTTGAATTCCATCTCAATGAGGTGACCAACGGTTCCGGCGCCATCTTCCAGATCGCCCGGGTTCCGGCCGTCACCCCCGAGGGGGTCACGGTTGTCAAGGTTGACGACATCGAGGAGTTGAGCTGGTCTTTCATGTCCGATACCAGCGGTTCCTATGGGCCGAAACTGAAGGTTGAATACTGGGGCCGGGACCGGCTGGGAAACATGCACAGCGGCACCCTGGTTTACGCCGGTCCACTGCCGGCCGGGGCCGGGTGGCATGCAATTGACGTCGATTTCAACTCCGATCCCTGGTGGAGCACGGAAAACGACGACGAGAGTGAAACGCATCCCTTTGCATACTGGCAGAACCTTTTATCGGGAGTGCCGATCAACTATCTGGTTGCCGGAATCGGTTCCACCTCGGGCAATATGACGGCCGCCACAACTCATATCGACTATATCCACTTCAAGGAAAAAAACGGCATCGACGATACCTGGAATTTTGAGACTGGCGGTACTCCGCCGTCACCCGAAACGGTGGTCGTGACCCCGGACGATACACAAGGCTGGGCCTTGAAACGAGGCAACAGGAATGCCTCCGGCCAGATTGCCGATGTTCCCGACAATCATGGCGGCCAGGGATCGTTTGAATTCAAACTGGACGGCAGCACCGATGGTTCCGGCTCCATTTTCCAGATCGCCCGGATCCCGGTCCTGACCGTCGACAGCATTGCCGGATTGAGCTGGGATTACAAGTCGGATCCCGGCAACGGCGCCTATCCGGTGATCAAGATAGAGTATTGGAGCAGCGAGCGGCATGGCTCACTGGTGTACATTCCCGCTCCAGCCTCTAACCCGGGCAGCTGGGAAACGGTCACGGTGGATTTTGATTCCGATCTCTGGTGGAGCACGGAACTCGGCCATGATAACCAACGCACGCTGGCAGAATGGCAGCAGGAGTTAGGCGGCATCCTCGTCAATTACCTGGTGGCCGGGCTGGGCTCCACTTCCGGCAACCCCGCCGCCTCGACCAGCTACATCGATTACATTCGCCTGGTGGAAAAGTTTCGCGGCACCGACACAACCTGGGATTTTGAAGGCAAGGGAGAGCTTCCGCCGCCCGTCGACCCGCCGATTCCCACCCTGTCGGAGTGGGGGGTTATCATCTTGAGTCTGCTGCTGACCGGTTATGCCTGGTTCTGGCGGCGGCGGGAAAGTGTGATCTGATGCCGGGGCGTACAGCAATCACTTGAACTTTTCGCCGGTTTGTATTAGTCGAAGGGCTGCCTGGGTTGACCAGGTGGCCCTTTTGGTTTTCTGCGCCCGACCCCGGAGTTGGCTGAATAGTTACAATCCTTTTTCAAGGTGTCTGACGATGATCGTACTAGGACTTTCGGGATCCCTGACCCACGACCCCTCGGCCGCCCTGCTGGTCGACGGTGAACTCGTGGCGGCGGCCGAGGAAGAGCGTTTTATCCGCGACAAGCACGCCAAGAACAGGTGGCCCCTTCATGCCGCCCGCTTCTGCCTCGAGTTTGCCGGCGTAAAACCCGACGAGGTCGATCTTGTCGCCTTCCCTTTTGCCGAGATCGGCCTCTTCCAGAACCCGGGCCGCTGCCATTTCGCCCGGCGCTACTGGTACGCCCCGGACCGGGCCCTGGACGCCCTGTTCAACGGCAACCGCCACTTCCGCCGCAACCGCCGGGGGATTCTCGGTCTTATGCGCGATCTCGGCATCAATCCGGCAAAGGCTCCTTTCGTGCCGGTCGAACATCATCTCGCCCACGCCTCGAGTTCCTGCCATTTCAGTGGTTTCAAAGGTAAATGCGCGGTTTTGGGGATCGACGGCAAGGGCGAGTATGCGACCACCTTTTTCGGTTATGCCGAAAACGGCAAAATCCACAAGCTCAAGGAGTTCTATGACCCGGATTCGTTAGGCGGGGTCTACGGGGCGATGACCCAGTACCTGGGCTTCGAGATGCTCGACGGGGAGTTCAAGGTCATGGGCATGGCACCCTACGGCGACCCCGACCGTTTCGATCTCTCGCCCTTGTGGGAGTGTGACGGGAGGCGTCTCAAGGTCAATACCCGGCTCGTGAATGTGGTCGGCCTGAGACGCTACAAGGATGAAAAACGGGGCTACTATTTCAGTCCCAACCTGGTTCGCTGGCTCGGTCCCATGCGCCGGGGCGACGAGATCGACGACCCTTATGTCGATTATGCCGCCGCTCTCCAGAAAAGGCTCGAAGAGACCACCCTGGCCCTGGTCGAAACCTATCTCGGTGATATCCTGCGCGAGACCGGAAGGCTCTGTTTTGCCGGCGGCGTCGCCCTCAACGTCAAGCTCAACCAGCGCCTGCTGGAGTTGCCTTACCTGCAGGAGCTTTTTGTTCAGCCGGCGGCCAGCGACGCCGGCACCGCGGTCGGGGCGGCATCGTACGTCGCCGCGGCCCGGGGCGAGAGGATCAAGCCGCTGCGCCATGTCTATCTCGGGCCGGCCTACAGTAACGACAACTGCATTGCGGCCTGTAAACAGCACCCCTCAAAGCCTATCTGGGAACGGCTCGACCCGGGCCGGGTGCCGGCCCGGGGGGCCGAAATCCTGGCCC
>WFRT01000168.1 GCA_015486445.1 Pseudomonadota bacterium
GCGATGCTTTCTGAGATCATGGCCGCGGCGATGGCCGGGTCGGTGGTCAGGGGCAGGGTGTAGGTCCGGGGATAATCGACCCTAACCAGGGAGTACTCGAAGAAGCCGCCGTATCGGGTCAGGGAAAAAAGCCGGCGGCCATGCTCGTGGGTATCGACATAACCGCCCAGCCGCCAGGTGACATCCTCGAGCTGGAAACTGTCGTAATATTCAAAATTGCGGAAGGGGTCGGCCTCGATCAGCGCGGCCGGGCAGTTCTTGTCGACCGCCCGCCGGCCCAGGTTGCTGAATTCCAGCTCCAGTCCCAGGGGGATTTTCCCGGGCCGGCACAGGGCCCGGACCGCCGCGGCCTCGGCCGCCATTTCCGACCGGCTGTAGAGCCGTAAAGCCAGAACACAGAGCCTGAGACAGTAGATGAAATGGTGGCGGACATTCTCCTCGAGCACCCGCCCGAGACACTCCTCGAGGGCCTTTTCCCAAACCGGCCGGCGGCGGTTCATCCAGCGCAAAACCACCAGGTTGACCGTGGTCTCCCAGTAGCAGCCGGGGCCCGGGGCGGGCAGTTCCAGTTCATGCTTGCGGCCGGCCAGCTGGACCAGGAAACCGAAAAGATAGTGCCGGAACACCAACTCCAGGTAGCTGCGGACCAGGCCGGCCCGGTACCAGACAAGCCGGCTGATTGACTGCCGGCGGTGCAGGAAGCGGCCGGCGGCCAACTGCTCGGAACGAAAACGCCCCTGCTCTCCCCGGCGCCCGAGCATAATGAAACGGCGCAGGTAGCTGACCCCGACAAATTCGCGCTGGATCATCACCCTCATCCCCGGGGTCAGGGAACGGTACAGGGCATGGTCCGCGGTATCGAGATATTCAGGGGGGAAAAAAAGAGCCACCGCGCCACCTCCGGGCCGCCTTGCACAACACTTGCGACAGGGATAACACCCCTGACCGGGAAATTCAAGTAGATCATGGCGCTGTGGGCCCGGCTTAGAAAATTATAAAGAGCGAATTTTAACTATCATTAAATAGATAATGTTGCTATTATTAAAGATCAAGTTTCCGGGAAAAACTCGAAAATTGGACAAAAAGAGCTTTTTCAAATCCTCCGGCTCCCGGCGACCGAACAAAAGCTCACGGACAAACAACACAGGTAAACTTAATATGACCAAGACCAAGGCAAAAACCAAGAAATCCTCGTTTTCAACCCCCGCCAATCCCCTGGCCGCATACCTTACCGACGCCGCCCAGCGCAACATCCTTTTTCTTGACACCCTGCGCCAGCGCGGCAACCAGTACCATAACAGCCAGGCCAACAGCAGCCCCAACGTCCTGATCTTCAAGCACGAGATCATCCTCGACGGCAAGACCCTGCCCGAGCCGGTCAACTACAGCCTGCTGCGCATCGTGCCGCCGGACGGGGTCAAGATAAACCGGAACAAGCGCCCCTTCGTGGTCGTCGACCCGCGGGCCGGGCACGGGCCGGGAATCGGCGGGTTCAAGGCTGAAAGTGAAATCGGGGTCGCCCTGGCCGAGGGACACCCCTGCTACTTCATCGGTTTTTCGGCCTGGCCCGAACCCGGCCAGACGATCGAAAAGATCATGCGGGCCGAAGCCCGCTTCCTTGAGGAGGTCATCGCCCGGCATCCCGGCTGCAGCGAGAAACCGGTAATCATCGGCAACTGCCAGGCCGGCTGGGCGGTGATGATGCTGGCCGCCGTCTACCCCGAGCTCTGCGGCCCGATCATCGCGGCCGGCTCCCCGCTCTCCTACTGGGCCGGGGTCCGGGGGGGGGAAAACCCGATGCGCTACACCGGCGGCATGCTCGGCGGCAGCTGGCTGACGACCATGACCAGCGATCTTACCAACGGTCTCTTCGACGGCGCCTGGCTGGTCCAGAACTTCGAAAACCTGAACCCGGCCAACACCCTCTGGAACAAGCAGTACAATCTCTACGCCAAGATCGACACCGAGGCCGAGCGCTACCTGGGCTTCGAGCGCTGGTGGGTCGCCCACGTCTTTCTCAACGCCGACGAGATCCAGTACATCGTCGACAATCTCTTCATCGGCAACAAGCTCAGCACCGCCGACATCATCACCGACGACCACAAGCGCATCGACCTGCGCAACATAAAATCGCCGATTATCTGCTTCTGCTCCCGGGGCGACAACATCACCCCGCCGCAGCAGGCCCTGGACTGGATTCTCGATCTCTACGACAGCGTCGACGACATCCGGGACTCGGGCCAGACCATCATCTACGCGATCCACGACCACATCGGGCATTTGGGGATCTTCGTCTCGGCCGGGGTCGCAGCCAAGGAACACAGTGAATTCACCAGCAACATCGATCTCATCGACTGCATGCCCCCGGGCCTCTACGAGGCGGTTATCGAAAACATTCCGACCGACGCGGTCAACCCCGACCTCATTCAAGGCGACTACATCACCCGCCTCGAAAAACGCACCCTCGACGACATTCGGGCCCTGGGCGGCAACACCCCGGATGAAGAGCGCTGTTTCGCCACCGTGGCCGAGCTTTCAAAAACCACCCACGGACTCTACCGTACCATCCTGCAGCCCTTCGTCCAGTCCCTGCCGCTGCCGCCGACCGACTGGCTCCGCCGCATGCACCCGCTGCATATCGGCTACGAGATCTTTTCCGACCACAACCCGTTGTTCAAACCGCTTCCCGGCCTGGCCGAGACGGTTCGCGAGAACCGCACCCCGGTAAGCGACGACAATCCCTTTTTCGTCGCCCAGGAAATCTTTTCCGACTGGGTCACCTTCGGCCTCAACAGCTACCGCGACACCCGCGACCTGTTGACCGAGCAGTTTTTCTTCTCCCTTTACAACCAGCCCCTGCTCCAGGCCCTGCTGGGCTTGAAGGACAACGACGATCCACCCCGGCCCCATCCCGGCATCGACCCCGGCCACCTCGCCCTGCTCGAGCAGAAAAAGCGGGAGCTCCGGTCGCGGATGAACCAGGGCGGCCCCCGGGAAGCCCTGCTGAGAGCCCTGCTTTACGTCAACCAGGGCGAGGACACCGCCATCGACGAGCGCAAATACGCGATGCTGCGCCAGATCCGGGCCGACTACAACGACGATTTGCCCCTGGACGAATTCAAAAAACTTATCCGGGAGCAGTTTTACATGCTCAAAATCGACCAGGAACGGGCCCTGGCCACGCTGCCCGAAATCCTGGCCGGAGAGCACGCCGCCCGGGGACCGGAGTTCCTGGACATCATCACCCGGATCAGCACCGCCGACGGAACTCCGTCTCGGGACCTCAAGCAGCGCCTGGAAAGAATCTCCAAGCTGCTGGTGCCATAAGTAATTAAGTAATATGGAAAGCTGGAAAAGATATTTTTACGGCCTCGTTGGAGGGGCCGCGACGGGCGGGCTGCTGGGTTTTATGGTCAAGTGTGCCGGCAGCGCCTGAAGCCGGCCGGTCAGCCCGTGGTCATGGGCGCTGGTCGGCATCGCCGCCGGTCTCGGCCTGGCTTTCAGCTGCGGCCGGAACGGCCGGGGCGGAAAAAGCTAGTGGCCGGCCGGAACAGGCCGCCTCTCCAGCAGCCTTTCATAGATTTGCAGGTTCGCGGCTGAATAGCAGCAGAAGATCACTTCCCTGACCTCCCCCCCGGGCAGACATTCAAGGGTTTCCCGCACCGTGGCAACGGCAATTTTCGCAGCCTCTAGAAGCGGATAGCCGTAGACCCCGGTACTGATACAGGGAAAGGCCAGCGACTCGATTTTGTGGGCGGCCGCCAGTTTAAGGGAGTTGCGGTAGCAGGAGGCCAGCAGCTCCGGCTCGCCCCGGTCCCCTCCCCGCCAGACCGGGCCGACCGTGTGGATAACCCACTTGGCCGGCAGCTTCCAGCCCCGGGTCAACCGGGCCTGCCCGGTAGGGCAGCCGCCCAGTTTGCGGCACTCTTCCAGCAGTTTAGGGCCGGCGGCCCGGTGAATGGCCCCGTCGACCCCGCCACCGCCCAGCAGAGAAGAGTTGGCGGCATTGACCACCGCGGCCACCGGCAAGGTCGTGATATCGGCCCGCAGGGCGCTTAATCTCGTCATCTTTCTCTCCTTTTCCGGGCGGCGGCCCGCTTATCCTAATCCTGCTTCTCTTTTTCCGGCGGAGTAAAGAAACGGCCGAAAAGCTCCTGGTAGGCCTGGGCGCTGTTCAAGGGCTTCAAGGCTCCCATCCCGCTCATGCTGTCGGCCAGTTCCAGCCACTTCTCGTACTGGGCCGTGGTCACCGATTTAAACTCGACGAAGTTCTGGATGCTTTTTTCCAGGTAGTGTTCGAAAAACTCGAGCAGCAGGTTGTCGCCATACTTGATAATGGTATGCAGCAGGGGCACCGGCAGGAGAAAATTATTCTGCCTGGTCTCCTCGAGAATGATCTGGGTCAGGACCAGGGCCGTGACATCTTCCCTGCTTTTGGCATCGACCACCTCGACGTCGGCCCCGTTGCGGACCAGATCGGCAACTTCCTGCAGGGTCACGTATTCGCTGCTGGCGGTATTATAGAGCCTCCGGTTGGAGTATTTTTTCAGAACTATCTTTTCCAAGGGGTTTCCTCCAGATTAAGAAAATTTAATCATGCATCGCACAAAAATTGGCCTGCAACAACAATATGACAAAACCTTCATTGCCATATAAACATATATTATATTTGAAAAAAGATAAATTATCAAGATAAATATCGGCTCGCAAAAAAATTATGTGCACTGCAACATTTTTGCTTGACAACAAGTCCCGCCGGGTGTATAAAGGCGCCACTTCGAACGGCAACAGGCCGTTTGGAAGGCAACCGGAACCATGTAAAAGAGAATTTACCAGTCAGGAGAAACAACCATGACTCAACCGAAGTCTACAACCAAGAAAAAAACCAAGGAGAACAAAATGATGGATCAGAAACAGATGATGAAACAGATGCTCGAGATGAACAAGATCGCCTGCGACAACACCTTCCAGACGATCACCACCATCCAGGAAC
>WFRT01000169.1 GCA_015486445.1 Pseudomonadota bacterium
GGCCAGGATGGGCTCGCGGATTTCCTCCATGTCAATCTCGATGACGGCCGCGTACTCGGCCTTGTCGTCGGCCCGCAAAAGCTTAGGCTCAGCCAGCCACCGCCTCATTTTTTCGGCCCGGCGCAGCAGGGTTTCGCGATCGCCGTAGCCTGCCGCGGCCAGCTTTTCGATAAACACCGCGTTGGAGGTCAAAAAGGCCGCCACCCGGTCGGGATCAAGGGCCACGGTACAGGCCGCGGCGCTGCGTTCGGCCGAGGCGTCGGAAAGTTCGAACGCCTGTTCGCAACTGAGGCCCTCGAGCCCCTCGATTTCGAGAATACGGCCGGCAAAAACATTCTTTTTCCCCTCCTTGGCCACCGTCAAAAGCCCCATCTCGATAGCTTTCAGGGGAATCGCGTTGACCAGGTCGCGCAGCGTGATACCGGGCTGCAGGGTGCCGGAAAAACGCACCAGTACGCTTTCCGGCATATCCAGCGGCATCAGCCCGGCGACCGCGGCAAAGGCGACCAGCCCGGAGCCCGCGGGAAAAGAGATGCCGAGCGGGAAACGGGTATGCGAGTCGGCCCCGGTGCCCAGGGTGTCGGGCAGCAGGAAGCGGTTGAGCCAGGAATGGATGACTCCATCGCCGGGGTTTAAGGAAACCCCGCCCCGCTCGGTGATAAACCCCGGCAGGGAGTGGTGCATGGCGATGTCGACCGGCTTGGGATAGGCCGCGGTGTGGCAGAACGACTGCATAACGAAATCGGCGGAGAATTTAAGCGCCGCCAACTCCTTGATCTCGTCCCTGGTCATCGGCCCGGTGGTGTCCTGGCTGCCGACTGTGGTCACCCGGGGTTCCAGGTACATCCCCGGCCGCACGCCTTCGCGGCCGCAGGCCCGGCCGACGATTTTCTGGGCCAGGGTGTAGCCGGCGGCCGATTTTTCCGGCTCGGGCGGAATCGCGAAAACCGTGCTCGGATCAAGTCCCAGGACCTGCCGGGCGCGGTTCGTCAACTCCCGGCCAATCAGCAGCGGAATCCGGCCCCCGGCCCGGTACTCATCGGCCAGGGTGTTGGGCTGGAGGACGAACCGGCTGACTTCCACGCCCTGTTTTTCGATCACGCCGGCGTAGGGGCGCAGCACAATGGCATCGCCGTGCTCCAGTTTTTCCACCGGGGCCTCGATCGGCAGGGCTCCGGAGTCCTCGGCCGTGTTGAAAAAAATCGGGGCGATGATGCCGCCCACGATCACACCGCCGCCCCGCTTGTTGGGGATGCCGGGAAGATCGTGACCGATATGCCACTGGAGTGAATTGATCGCCGACTTGCGGCTGCTGCCGGTCCCGACGACATCACCAACATAGGCCAGCGGCCGGCCCGCGGCATGCAGGCGCTCGAGTTCGGCCAGCGGGGCTTTCAGGCGGGCCGCCAGCATCGACAGGGCGTGCAGGGGAATGTCACTGCGGCTCGAGGCTTCCGAAGCCGGGGAGAGGTCGTCGGTATTGGTCTCGCCGGAAACCTTGAAAACCGTAAGTTCCAGAGCCTCGGGCAGGGGCGGGCGCCGGGTAAACCACTCGGCCGCGGCCCAGGATTCGAGCAGGGCCCGGGCCCCGGCATGGCCGGCACCGTTCAGCTCCACAACCCGGTCGAAGGCATCGTAAACCAGCAGGGTGTTTTTCAACGCCTCGACCGCGGCTTGGCGGACCTCGGAACGGGAATCATCGAGGGCGGAAAAAAGAGGGTCGAGGTTGTAGCCCCCCCGCATCAGGCCAAGCCAGGCAACCGCGGTAACGGCATCGATGCCGCAGACTCCGGCCTCTCCCCGCACCACCCGGCCGAGAAAGGCGGCCTTGACCCTGGCGGCCTCATCCACGCCGGGATTGACCCGCTCCCGCAAAAGCCACAAAAGCCTCTCCCGTTCGCTGCCGGAACTTTCCGGCAGGGCCGCAATCACGGCCTCGGTCTGGGCCGGGGTCAGGGGCAGGGGGGGAATCCCGAGTTGTTCACGGGCCGCGGCGGCCCGCCGGTAAGCGTTGAGAATATCCATGTAAACTCCTAATGTCGAGTCGGGTTTGACTTTGCAACAAGCAAAAGGATTGACAGATACGGCCGCCGGGGACCGTGACCACCGGAACCGGCCGGTTTCAAAAAAACAAGGTAACTATTCAGCTAAATTCTATCTCCCATCTTTCAGGAGGGGGCGGGGGTGGTTTTTCTGAGCGGTTTCGGAAAGATTTCGTCGTTTTTTCCAGCGAGCGGGAGCCCATAAGCATTGCAACTGTCTGAGCGTAAGCGAGTTTTGCAATGCGCCCAACGGAAGTGCCCTTGGGGTGCGGGCGAAGCGAGCACGTGGAAAAACAGAAATCTTAACGCTTAGCGAAGAAAAGCCGCGCCCGACCCCGGATTTGGATGAATAGTTACAAAATAAGTACATATTCAACCGAATACGGGGACGGTTACTTTATTTTCAACTCCACCCGGCGCCCGGCGGCGTCGCCGCTGTCTGTAATCCTGGGGTCGACCAGAAAAAGGCGGCTCGGCTCCACCGGCCCTTTTTCAATCAGGTACTGCATGACGGCCCGGGCCCGCCGGCGGGCCAGAACCACCAGGTCGTCATCGCCGATCTTGATGCTTTGGCGTAGCAGTTTCTCCTGCTCCGCAGGAGGAATTTTCTTGACCAGGCCCAGGAAATTCTTCCGCTTGCCGGCCAGCGGCGCTTTCTTGTAGACCCGCCAGAGATAGTCCTTAAATTCCCCTTTTCCGACCACCGCCTCGTCAGGATTCTCCGGAGCCTTGCCGGCCGCGGCCAGGTCCTTGAACTTTTCGGTCTTGAGCAGCCGCTGAAATGCCGCTTCGTGCAGGGCCTTGACATCACTTTTGCGATCGGCGTGGCCAACCAGTTCGACCTTGAGTCCGGGCCGCTCGTACAGCGCCTTGGCCAGCTTGTCCAGCCGTTCACGGGCCCCGTCGTCGAGTTCGGCCCGGCCGGCGGAAAAATCGATCAGGTTGAGCTTCTCACTGCCACCGGCCAGGGCCCCGATCAGGGCAAAGGGTGAAGTTGCGGCCTTCGTGATAAGATTGACCAGGACCTTCCAGACCACCCCCGCGACGCTGAAATCGGGGTCATCGAGACGGCCGCTGACCGGCAGGTTGAGATGGATCTCGCCCCGACGGTCCTTGAGCAGGGAAACGGCAAGGCGCACCGGCAAACTTACGGCATCGGGGCTGTCAACCTTGGAGCCGAAATCGAACTGGTCCAGGAAGATGCTGTTTTGGGCTTTCAACTCGCCGTTTTCAATCTGGTATTCAAGGTTGAGCGCGGCCTTGCCCTTGCTGATGAGATAACCGACGTACTTGCCGGAATAAGGCGTCAAATCGGTGAGGCTGATATTTTTCCCGGAAATTTTCAGGTCCACGAACAGCTTGTCGACCAGGGGATCGATCTTGCCGGAAACCCGGACCGGGGCGTGGCGGTTGAGACGGCCGGTCAATGCGATGGCGGCCGGCTTTTTCCCGAGCGAGGTCAAACCGACGATATCCCCCTTAAGCTCTCCCAGTTCCATTTTGAACGGCGGGGAGACCGACTGGTCAAAAAAGGAAAAAGCGGATTTGTCGAGCAAGAGCCTCTTCAGGGCGAAGCTCAGGCTCCCGGCAGCGCTGTCCGGCCCGGGGTTCTTCGTCGCAGTACCGGAATCCTCTTCTACATCGGCCCCATCGCGACCGCTGGCCCCGGCTTTTTTCCGCCCGGCCGGGGAGCCGGTGCGGCGCAGAATCTTGTCAAGGTTGGTGCGGCCGGACCGGTCCCGGCTGATAAAGATATCAAGGCCGTTTACTCCGACCTCCCGCAGGGCCAGCTGCGCCGGGCGATTGCGATAGGCGATATCGGAAAAATCGGCCTTCTTCAGTTCCAGGAAACGGGACATGTCATGGCTGTCAACCGCTTTGAGCCGCTCGATCGCGGCCCGGCCGGCAAAGCTTACCTCCGGTTCCGGCCGTCGCCCTGCGGCCACCACCATCTGACCCTTGACCGCGGCCCGGCCCCGGACTAAAACCATGTCCAGGTATTCGGAAAGGTAGGGCTGGAAGACCTGCAGCGGGATTTTTTTCAGCTCGAGATCGAGCCCCACATTGAAAGGCTCCAGGGTCAATTCCCCGGCCAGCTTGAGACGTCCGCTGCGGGCCAGGTTCAGAGCCAGGCTGAAGTTTCCCTTTTCCCCCTGGCCGGTGCCGATTCCGCTCAACTGCAGGTTGATGTCTGAGGTCTCGATTCGGGCCGGGGTTTTCAGTGTCCGGTCCCGGAAAACCGTCTTGAAACTTGCCAGCCGGGCCTTAAGCAGATGTATCTGCCAGGGTTGTGTGTCCGGGGCCGCGGGGGAAGGGGACGGGGCCGCGGGAGCGGTTTTTACCGGCTGCGAAACCGTTTTCGCCGGCTGCGGCCGCCCGGCCGGCAAAAGATCGTTGAAATTGAACGAGCCGTCCGGCCGGCGTTCGATCTCGAAGCTGCCATTTTCACCGGTCACGGAACCGATCACGAAAACCCGGCGATCCAGGTCCAGGATTCCGTCGCTGACGATAAGCTCCGGGAGCCTGCAGATTTTTTCTCCGGCCGGGGTCACCAGTTCGAGATCGCTGGCCCGGGCTTTGAGATCGGTCAGGTTCATTCCCAAATCCCCGTCCGGGTTCCAGATCAGAACCACCCTGGCGGAGGCATCGACTTCCCCGCTGGGAAAGCGGCCGGCGAAATAGTTGCCGTAATAGGGCGCATAGCGGGCCAGCGGCAGCCGGGCAAGATCCAGTTGGGTATGCACGTCAAGACGAGGTTCGAGGGCAAAGTCTCCACGGGCCTGAAGGGTCTCGCCGACCTCGCTGAGCAGTTTCAGGCTGTAGGCGGCCCGGTCGCTGCCGGGATAGGAGAAATTGCTCAGTTCCACATCGACCGGGTCCCAGTGGCCGACAAAGGCGGGGCTGACCCGCTCGTCGTGCATATTGACCCGTCCCTGTTCCAGGCGCAGACGGTCAAGCCGGAAATTGAAAGTCAGCCGGCCGCCGTCGGGGGCCGGCGCCGGCCGGGTCGCCGGCGGGGCCACTGCGCTCTGGGGTTTTTCGGTAACCGCAGCCACCAGTTTGGGCAGATAGAAAACCCCGTCCGGCTTCAGATTGAGGTTGATCTCGGGCCGTGTGATCACCAGTTCCCTGATAAACAGTTCCCCGTCCAGCAGGTTGCCGGGAGCAATCTCCGCCTGGATTTCGGGAAGCTTGAGAAAACGGAAATGGTCCTGGCCTTCGCCCTGGACCAGGAGATCGGCAACTCGAACCGTTCCCGAAAGGAGAAGCCGGGTTTTCTTTTTTTCATCCTGATGAAAAGCCAGTTCGAGACTGGTTGTCAGGTTGCCGTCGGCCACCACGAAGTTGCGTTTGCCGGGCAGGTAGGAGAGATAGTGGGGCAGATTGAGATGGTCGATATCGATTGCAAAAACCGTCTCATGGGTACTGGCAAATGGTTTGCTGGTGCCGCCGATTTTCAGCGGCGTACCATTGACCATGGCGCTGAACGAAGGCTGGACCTGGGTCTCGATCAGCTTGGGCAGGTTGGAGATACGCGGCAGCGAAATCGTTATATCGTTTACCCAGTGAAAGGTATCATGAGCCTTGTCGGCAAATTCAACCAGGCCCGAAACCAGCCTGATATTATTGAAAGAAAACAGAAAAGCACGCTTTTCTTCATCTTTCTCTCCCTTCGACTTCTCCTTGACCAGGCTCTCGATCAGGTCGGAAATATTGTAGTGACCGTCCCGGTAATGGATAACCTGAAAATACGGCCCCCGAATGGATACCGCTTCCAGGACCAGGGCCTGGTTGGCCAGGGAAAGGAAACCATCCAGATCGGCCGACAGGGCGTCGAGCTTGAACAGCGGGCTGCGCCCCTCCCTGGCCTTGATCACCAGGCCCTCGATATCGAGTCGCAGGGTAAAGGGGTTGAAAGCGGCCTTGTCCAGGGTAATCCGGCGGCCGATGGCGGCCGAACCTTTCTTTTCGACCTGGGAGATCAGCACCCGGGGCAGCAGCCAGAATCCGGCGGCTGCGTAAACCCCCAGCAGAACCAGCAGCAGGATAAGGATTTTCCAGCGCCGTCGAAAACCGGTTTTCCGCTTTTCACCTGCACCCGCCTCTTTTTTCTGCTCCCGTTCCACCATTTTAAGTCCAGTCCTTAATCAATTACTTGGAAAGATAAGGCGACCGCCCTCTTACTCGATCACGTTATGCCAGCGGCTGGAACCGCTTCCGGCCCCGGCGGCAGGATGACCCCCCTCCGACCCTGTACCCGGCGCCGACAGGCGGGTGCCGGGAACGAGGCCGCCGTCCGGGCTGTAACCCCTGTCCGGCGCCGGGCCGGCAGCGGGCGGGCCGGCGCCGTGAACCCGGCCGATCCTGACCGCCTGGGCCTTTTTCCCGGGCCAGTTGTAACTGAACTTGGCGGAGGGATGCTGGGCCCGGTCGGTGGCCCGGGGTACGGCCACCATGACATAGTCAAACAGTTCGGTAACGCTGACTTGCCCGTCCCGGGGAAAATTGTCACTCTCTCCGGCCAGCCCCTTGAGCATATAGTAGGTAAAAGCACCGTGCCCCAGTTCTTCCGCTTCAATCGAAGATTCGTGGGTCCGGGAAGAGGTCAGGATGGCCACCCGGGTCTGGCGGTTGGCGGTTCGCAACAAATTGTCCAGGGCTTTTTCGTTGGGCCGTTCGAGGGCCTTGGCGCCCCCGCTGTGACAGGTATCGATCATCAGCACGACATCGCGACAGTTGATCCCCTTGACCGCCTTCTTCAGCTCCGACATCGGGATCGCGGTAGCGGCCAGGTCGTCAAGCACCGTGTCAAAGGTGATAAAGTAGGTCCGGCCGGCGGCATCCCCGGCCCCATGACTGGAATAGAAAAAAAAGAAACGGTCATCGGGACCGATTTCCCCGGCCACCCGGTTCAGGGCCCGGACAATCGACTCCCGGCTGGCATCTTCGTTGACCAGCAGGCTGGTGCGCTCCGCCGGGACGCCGTCGGCACGAAAGTAGTTGACCACGCCGCGGGCATCGGCGACACAGTATTTAAGCTGCGGAATCCGGGTATCGGAAAACTTGCAGATTCCAACCGCCAGCACCCAGCGCCGGGCTGCCTCCCCGGCCTTTGCGGCCGGGTCGGGTCGGGGCCGGACCGGCTTCTTCAACCCACCCGGGGCGCCCGGCACCACGAAGTTTTCGGCCGCCCGGACCGCCGCGGCCGAAACCACGAAACAGGCCAGGATCAGGATCACGCAACACCAACGTCTAAATCGCATTTTCCTCAACCAAGATCCCGAAAAGTTATTCTGCAAGGTAATCTGAGACCGAAAAAAACAGCTATATTATCCCACAAATACGCCCCCTTTGTCACGCACAAAACCGGAGAGATGAGGTTTCCCGCCACCCGGTTCACGAGGCGTAACGCTCAAGGATAGTATCGATAATCGAACTGGTTGAATAATTTTCCACAAAGGCCAGGCTCCGGACCCGGCCGCCCCGGGCCTCCACCAGGTCG
>WFRT01000170.1 GCA_015486445.1 Pseudomonadota bacterium
CTGATCACCTTGGCGACCCCGACATTCTCCTGCCGGCCGCAGGCGATGTAGGTCAGGGCCAGGCCGCCGGACTGAGAAATCACCGAGAGTCTTCCCGGCAGCACTTCAGCCGGGGACAGGGGCATAAAAGGCAGGCAGAGACCGTTGTGCCGGTTGACGATGCTGATCCCGTTGGGGCCGACGAAACGAACTCCGTGCGCCCTGGCCAGGGCCCTGATCTCCGCTTCGAGCCGGGCTCCCTCCGGTGAAAATTCACCAAAACCGCCGCTTTCAATGACCAGCCTCTTGATCCCCCGGCCGATGCAGTTGCGCATCACTTCCAACACCGTGGCCGCGGGGGTCAGGACAACCGCGAGATCAAGCCCTTCGGGAAGTTCATCCCATAAAGTCAGAATCGGCCGCCCCAGGCACTCACCAGGCTGCCGGCCAAACAGGTAAAGCTCCCCCGGCCAGGCAAAATCGATCAGGTTGGCGACAATATTCCGGGCCAGGTTGTCGGGGTTTTCGGAAACCCCGACAACCACCAGGGATGAGGGATTGAAAAATTTTTCCATGACTGCCTGTGCCCTTCTTTATGGATAAGAGATCGTAACTATTCAGCTAAATTCTATCGCCCCTCTTTCAGGAGGGGGCGGGGGTGGTTTTCGGAGCGGTTTCGGAAAGATTTCGTTGTTTTTCCCAGCGAGCGGGAGCCCATAAGCATTGCAACTGTCTGAGCGTAGCGAGTTTTGCATGCGCCCAACGGAAGTGCCCTTGGGGTGCGGGCGGAGCAAGCGTAAGGAAAAACAGAAATCTTAACGCTTAGCGAAGAAAAGCCGCGCCCGACCCCGTATTCGGCTGAATAGTTACCAAAGATCAACGTTCCCACAGACTGCGCTTTCACGCACCGGAGGTTTCGTTTTCACTGATGGCTTCAAGATCTTCCCAGCGCTGGTAAGCCTGTTCCAGCTCCTTTTCCAGGGCGGCCAGCCGGGTGCGGGCCGCATTCACCCTGCCGCCGGCGCCATCCCGGTAGGTCGCAGGCTCGGCCAGCAGACGGTAGAGCTCACGCTGCTCGGCCTCGAGACTCTCAAGCCGGCCGGGCAGGGTTTCAAGCTCGGCCCGCTCCTTGAAAGTCAGCTTTCGCGGCCGGGGCGAACGCGGTTTGGCCGCTTTCTGCCGCTTCACCGGGCTTTTCACAGGTTCAGGGGCCGGCGCCGGACGCTGCCTGAGCCAGTCGTCGTAGCCGCCGGCATACTCGGTCACCCGCCCGGCCCCCTCGAAAACCAGGCTCGAGGTAACCACGTTGTTGATGAACTCGCGGTCGTGGCTGACCAGAAACAGGGTGCCACGATAGTCGGCCAGCAACTCTTCAAGCAGTTCCAGGGTTTCGACATCAAGATCGTTGGTGGGCTCGTCGAGAACCAGAAGATTGGCCGGCCGGGCAAAGAGCCGGGCCAGCAGCAGGCGGTTGCGTTCACCTCCGGAAAGAATCCGCACCGGAACCCGGGCCCGGTCCGGGGTAAAGAGAAAGTCCTTGAGGTAACCAATGAGATGCCGGCGCCGGCCGTTGACCTCGATGGTGTCGTTGCCCTCGCCCAGAACCTCGAAAACGGTTTTTTCGCCGGCCAGTTCATCGCGCTGCTGGTCGAAATAGACCGGCTCGAGATTGCGGCCCAGCTGAATCCTGCCGGCCGTCGGCTTGAGTTCGCCAAGCAACAGTTTCAAGAGCGTGGTCTTGCCGGCCCCGTTGGGACCGAGAATGCCGACCTTGTCACCTTTGAGCAGGGTGGTATTCAGGCCGGAAATCACCGGCCGGCCGGGCTCATAGGCAAATTCGACTCCCTCACAGGCCGCCACGATCTTGCTGCCCATCTCGGCCCGGGAAATTTCAAAGCGAACCCGGCCCAGGCCCTGGCGCCGTTGCCGGAAGCTTAAGCGCATCTCCTCCAGGGCCCGGACCCGGCCTTCGTTGCGGGTCCGCCGGGCCTTGATCCCCTGCCGGATCCAGGCCTCCTCGGCGGCCAGTTTTTTGTCGAAGCGCCGCCGTTCGACGGTCTCGGCGTGCTCCCGTTCGGCCCGCCGCCTGAGGTAGTTGGCAAAATCCCCGGGCCAGCTGGTCAACCTCCCGCGGTCGAGTTCGACGATCCGGGTAGCGAGGTTGCGGATCAGCCGGCGGTCGTGGGTAACGAAAAACAGGGCGCAGGGATGCTGCTGCAAAAACTCTTCAAGCCAGTCGATCGCCTCGAGGTCGAGATGGTTGGTCGGCTCATCGAGCAGCAGCAGATGGGGTTCGACCACCAGGGCCCGGGCCAGCAGCACGCGGCGCTGCAAACCGCCGGAAAGGGTCGAAAAAGGGTGCTCGGGATCGAGCTTGAGCCGGCTCATGACCAGTTCGACCCGCTGCTGGGTCGACCAGGCCCCGGCCCGCTCGATCTCCGCCGCGAGCCGGTCGAGTTCGGCCAGGTTGGCCGGGCTCGGCGCCTGCGCCACTTTGCGGCCGGCGGCATGGTAGGCGGAAAGCAGCTTCAAGACCTCGCCCAGGCCGCCAAGCACAACCTCGTAGACCGGGCCCGGCAAAGACCTGGGAATCTCCTGTTCCAGCAGGCCGATCCGCGTCTCCGGGGCCCGGACAATCCGGCCGCTATCCGGTTCGAAACGCCCGGCTATCAGTTTCAGCAGGGTCGATTTGCCGGTCCCGTTGCGCCCCAGCAGGCCGATTTTTTCACCCGCTTCGATCTCCAGGTTGAGCTTTTCCAGCAGGGGGTCACCCCCGAAACTCAAAGTAATGTCCTGAAGAGATACCAGCGCCATGAAAAAAACTTACCCCTTACAGCAAGAAACCCCAGCGATCTGACAACCGGTGGGGCTTCTTTACACTCAAGGCCGGATCCCGGCAAAACCTGAAATCAAGGAACCCGTAAAAAGAGCCTACTCAAAAAGTATCAAGACATTGAAAACATTGACTTTTATTCGTTTTCATGATATGTAAAGTGCAAGAAAAATCAATTGATTTCATGAAAAAGGCTTGCACTTATGATCCGTCACGAAGACCCAAATCAGCTGCGATTGCCCGGTTTTGAGAAATTTTTCGGTATTCCTCTGGACAAGCATAATCGCTGGGTAAAACTTGGCGACATCATTCCCTGGGATGAGTTTGCCAGGGCCTATTACAAGAATATGAGTTCCGGCAAGGGACGACCGGCCAAACCGGCAAGGCTGGTTGTCGGAGCGGTGATCATCAAGCATAAGC
>WFRT01000171.1 GCA_015486445.1 Pseudomonadota bacterium
CTGTTGATCATGTCGTGTTTGTCGAAGTTGCGGTCGCCGTCATCCTTGTTGATGTTCTGCAGGGCCTCCTTGTCGGGGCTTCGGGTTCTCCAGGCCCCGCCGTAGCTCAAGGTGACGTCGCAGTCCATCCCGGCCCCGTTGCCGAAATCGAAGTTGAAGGCCGGGGCGCTGGCCGGGGCCGCCGCCAGAAGCAGCGAAATGGCCAGCATCCAGAAAAACTTCCTCCCTATCCTTGCTTTCATCAATTCCCCCTGTTTTTCCCTTGTGGTAAGTTGCGGGTTGTATAATAAAGACATTGCCAGCGGCCCTCCTTGATCCACTGAAAACGTCGCTTTCGGGTTCGTCAGTCGAGCCGCTTGGGGTATTCTTCCATCAGCAGGTGGCCGCCGTGGCGGGCCAGGGTTTCAGTGCTGCCGTCTTCGATCAGCGTGGCCCGGGCATCCCGGAAGAGCTTTTCAGTCAGGTATTCCCGGGTCAGGCCGTTGCCGCCCAGCAGTTGGATGGCGTCGTCGGCATTGGCGAAAGCCAATTCGGTGGACTGGATCTTGGCGGCCAGTGAATATTCGACAATTGGCGGGTTGATGCTGAAATTTAAGTTGGTGGCGGCCCGGGTCAGGGCTCTCTGGGTTTCGACCCGGGCAAACATCTGGAAGAGCCTCTGCTTGGTGGTGTAGTGCTCGATCAGGGGCCGGCCGCCCTGGACCCGCTCCCGGCAGTAGTTTAAAGCCTCTTCGAAAGCGGCCCGGGAAAGGCCGATCGACCAGTTGGCCATGCAGAGGTTGGCGGCGGCCAGAATGGTGTCGAGAGTGGGAACGTAGAAATCGGGGTTGACGAGCAGGTGGGAGAGGGGAATCCGGACGTCATCGAAATAGATTTCACCCTGGTTGAGATCGCGCTGGCCCAGTTTCTCCAGCGGTTTGCCCCGGCTCACCCCGGGATGGTCCAGGGGGACGATGCAGACGCCGCTGCCGGCAAAGCCTTTCTCCGGTTCGATCTGGAGATGGAGCATGGTGTGGGTGGCAATCGTGCCGCCCGAAACCCAGGCCGATTTCTGGCCGTTGATAACCAGTTCGTCGCCTTCGATCCGGCCGCGGACACTGCCTTTCATGGCTGGCGAGGAGAAGTATTCCTCGCCGGCGGCAAGCGTATCGGAACCGTGTTCGGGCTCGGTGATGCCCCAGCAGCCCCGAATGCTGCCGTCTGTGCAATTGCAGTAAGGAGTGACAAATTTTTCAATCAGCTCTTCATTCCCGGACATGCAAACCAGATAGAACGGAAAAGAGCCAACCGCCAGCTGGACGCTCAACCCGAAGCTGCCCCAGCCCAGTTCCTCCAATACCAGGCTGATCTGCAAAGGCGTCAGTCCCAGGCCGCCATAGCAGTCCGGCAGCAACAGCTTGTGATAACCCAGGGAGTAAGCTTTTGCCAAAAAAGTCCACAAGGGAGAATTGTCGGCAACCACCTCTTCAGCGCTTAGCCGGTCAAGCTCTGCAGCTACCGGACGCATCTCCTGCTCGGCAAACTTGCGGGCCGCATCCTTCAGGGCCAGATCATCCTCATTCAAATCGAGATTAATATCGAAATACCTCATTTTTCCCCTCCGTTACTCTAGTTTACTTTTTGAAAACTCTGCAGACTTCCGGCAGCCGCCCGGTTTATTTACCAGACCATACCAGATGAAATAGAAACTAAAATTTGAACGCTCTAACACAATAGCAATACTTATACCAATATCATTACAATCGCCTAACATATTGAAAAATAATGATATTTGCTATTTATGCCGGATAAAAACAGTCAATAATGACGCTATGCAGACATATGTTGTCAACATGACAACAACCATCTCAAGCGACAGCGGCCGGGGGAAACCCGTTTGCCGTGGCGTAAAGCGAGGCGGCACCTCTCTTTACGGCCGCCTCAGCCATGCCCCTCCCGATCCCATCACTAAACGACAGAGAAATTCCTGCCGGGGGGTGCGGTCAGGATATGGATTAAGGCTTTCGTTTTAAATGTCTGGTTGCTGTTTTCGTCCTGACCAGGCCGTTTTCCTCATGATTTTCATAGAAGTGGAAAGTTCAGATGGAATGTCATGATATCCATAAGATCGGTAATGGACACTCCTGGTTGCTTCAGTCAGGAGGTATAAGGATGGAACACATCAACTGCAAAGAGGGGGAAGCTCCGGTCGTAAAAGAGCCGCCCGTATACATTATAATAGTTGTTTCCATTCGCAGGGAGCTTACGTGTTTGGCAGCCGGCAGCCGGGCCCGGCCGGAAATCAGACTTCGTATTTTATCCGGTGGAAACCTGCCGGGAACCATCAAGCCCTTGGGAAAAACAACGAAATCTTTCCGAAACCGCTCTTAAAAAACCACCCCCCGCCCACCCCTGAAAGAGGGGAGATAGAATTTAGCTGAATAGTTACTGATCAACAGGCCCAGCCCGGGAGGCCCCGGCGGCCTGGTTGTTAAACCGCAGGGACTTGAAAAATGCAAGGTGTTTTCCGTGAAAATCCCAAGCATCTCAGTTGGTTGTCACAGCTGATCCGTGCGCGGTTTATTGCCCCTTTGTCAGGTTTCGGTGATTTTCAAAAGCTTAATCAGTGTTCATCTGTTCTTATGATGACAGGCGATGTCTTTATAAGGACACTGCGGGTTGTCCATTTCAGCGGTAAGGTTTATAAGCGTGTTAATAGTAACGGAAAAACCTGATAGGTTGTTTGGCATATTTGTTGCTTTTTATTCAGGCTGACGGGGATACCAGGTGCAAAAGCCAACCGATTGCAATTATCGAAAGGAGCGAATTTATGAGATCTGAGAACAAAAAATACGGTGTCGAATTGGACCCCATCACCCTGCAGAAGGGCGAATCGCTTACAGTCAATATTGGTCCTAAGGTCAAGGTGGTGCTGCGGCTGACGGGCGTGGGTCAGCCGGAGATCTGGACCGACCACAGCACGAGTATCGTGAGACCATTCGAATGGTGGTACGAGCTTAACGAAACCTGCTGAGAAAACCGGCCGCTATAAAATCGCGCCTCAGTAAAATAAGGAGTAAAACAGCATGTGTGCCGAAAAAGAGAAGCAAACAAAGGAAGAAATTACCCAGAGTGTTAAGGATTATGCTTTAGAGACGCTGGGAGCGGATCTGGTGGGAATCGCCAGTGCCGACGACCCTCATTTCGTCCGGGCGCCGAAGGGCCACCACCCGACAGAACTTGTGGAAGGAGCCAAGTCGGTTGTCGTCCTGGGAATCAGACAAATGCAGGAAACCGTCTCCCATCCGATGTCGGAAATGCACAGCAAGCATTACGACCTGATGAATATCTGGCTTGAAGAAGCCAGTTACCGGATGGCCAGAAAACTGAAGGATATGGAATTTTCCGCCTTGTTTATCCCTGAAACGGATCCTTATGAGAAGTTTTTGATCCAGCGGAATGCCGGATACCCGCGGTTTCACACCGTCTTCTGCCACATCCACGCGGCGGTCGCGGCCGGCCTTGGGAGAAGAGGAAAAATCGGAGTCGTGTTGACCCCGCAGTTCGGTCCTCTGCAGCGCTGGACCAGCATCATCACCACCGCGGATCTGATCCCGGATCCGAAGATTGAAGGAGAAATCTGCCTCGATTTCATCAAGCCCGGGACCTGCCGGAAGTGCGTCGACGCGTGTCCGAGCGCATCCCTTCGAGCCTGGCCGGAAGAGGGTGGTGTGCAAATGTATAAATGCGCACATAACAACGGGAAACTGGGACGCGGCGTCATGTGCGCAAACTGCCTCGCCGCCTGCCCCGTGGGCAGATAATTTGAGATTGTGATGGAGGGTCTGAGGAATGAGGATGCTCGTTGCCTATTTTTCGTATACGGGATACACGGAAGAGCTTGCCCTGGCCATACGCGCCGAATTGGAAAACCGGGGCCATGAAGTGGTCGTCGAGAAGATAAAGCCGGCGGTTACCTATTCGTGGCTGCGGGAGGCGGCCAGGGATTTTCCCCGGTATCCCTCCATCATTTTATCCCTGATAAGCGCTTCCTGGAAGCGGCACCACCTGCGCACCTACAATCAGGTGGAAGAGGACATTCAGGCCCTGCGCTACCCGGACGTATCCGAGTTTGACCGGATCTGTGTGGGCGGGCCGAAGTGGGCTCAGATGTCCTACCCGGTGGCCCGCTACCTGCAGATTGTCCGGGGCATTCGGGGCAAGAAGGTCGGTAGCTTCTGCACGGTCGGCGGCCCTCCCCTGCCCGTGTTCGAAGAGGAATTTATCTTTGAGCCCATGAAAAGACTGATCGAGCGCATGGGGGCCCAGATGGTCGGCCGAGTCTGTATATCGAGTGCCTACCACGCGGCCCGGATCATGCCGCTGTTTCGGCTTATAAGCCGCATCCGTTTCCGCCGGCCGGTAACCGATTTCCTGCTGGAAAGCGAATACGGCAAGACCGGTGTCAGGGATTTCTGCACGGCAATTGAACAGTAAAAGGGGAAGGGAAAATGGCCAAAAAATACGGAGATACGGTTCTTTTCCGGATCAATCGTTTCAGCGACACGACCAAGCAGATCAAGCGCTTTATCTATGAATCCGTGCTGTCCACCGGCGCTGCCCCCAAGGTGGCCGAAATCGTCGAGGCTTTCGGGCTGCCGGAAGAGCAGGTGCGGGAGAGCCTGCACGACCTCCAGGGCGGCATCATCATCGCCCTGCAGAACGAAGACCATACCCACATCGATGAGTTCCAGGGACAGAAGCTGCCGGAGGATGTAGTGCTTCCCGAACTTGGCGAGATTTATTACGCCCGACCCTTTGCCAATTTCAAGACCCAACACCGCATCTACGTGGACGGGGAACAGAAGTGGTACGGCGAGTGCCCGGTGGAATGTACGACCATATCCTATTTCTTTCCCGGCAAGGAGGTTACGGTACGCTCCATTGCCCATGATACCGGCGAGCCGATCGAAATCGTGGGCCGGGACGGGGAACTTCTGGATTACTCGCCCCGCTCGCTTCGGATCTACTGGGGCAAGCCCTTCGGGGCCTGGTTGAGTACGAAGGGGCATGAAGGCGATTTCATCTTCACCTGAGACTGCAATTACTTCTTCAGTTCGGAGAAGGGTTACAACGAGTGGAAGAGTTCCCGGCCGCATGAGAAGGGACAGTTATTTACGCCGGTCATGATCAAT
>WFRT01000172.1 GCA_015486445.1 Pseudomonadota bacterium
GTCAGATGTGTATAAGAGACAGCTCCTGGAAACCCTGCACCAACGCAAAACCGGGGCCATGATTACCGGGGCCCTGCTGGCGGGCGTCGATCTGGCCGGCGGCGACCAAAAACTGCGCTGTCGGCTTGCAGATTTCGGCCGGCTGATCGGGCTTGCCTTCCAGGTAGCCGACGACATTCTCGACGAAACCGGAGAAGAAGAGAAACTGGGCAAGGATATCGGCTCCGACCGGGACCAGGGAAAGCTGACCTTCGTATCCCTCTATGGGCTGCAGCCGGCCCGGGAGCGGCTGGCCGGGTTGCACCGCGAAGCCCTGGAACTCCTGCGGCCCCTGGGGGAAAAAGCCGCCCCCCTGGCGGCCCTGGCTGACTACATCGTTGAGAGGGACCATTGAGCCAAGCGAGAATTCACATACTCGGCTGCGGTCGTTTCGGTCAGCGGGCCCTGGAACACTATGCCGCCCGGCCGCAAGCCGACGAGATCGTCTTGGTCGACAGCGACCCGGGGCGCCTTGACCAGACCCGGCGGCTTTTTCCGCCGGGGGAGGCGAGTTGCCGGGTGGTTTGCCGGGAGGCCGAAATCTATCTGGCCGAGATGCTGGAAGGCCGGTTGCCGGACGGCGGCGAGTGGATTATCCCGACCGCTCCCATCCATCTCGCTTTTGCCGCCCTGAGCCTGGTTCTTGGCCGCCGGGCCCTGCCCTGGCCCGAACTGCCGCCGCTGCCCAATCTCTTTTTTGTCGGCGAACGCCATGAAGTCTGTTCCAGCCTGGCCGATTTCCAATGCCCGGCCGACTGCCCCCAGCCCCGCACCCACTGCTACCAGACCGGTCTGCCCCGTAATCCCTCGCTGCTCAGGGTTCTTGCGCAACTGGAGTACCACTTTAACGGACAGCGGCTCTTGACCCTGGTCCTGGCCAGCAGCCAGGTAGCCCCCGGGCTCGGTGGTTTTCCCTTGCGCAGACTTTACCGCCTGCTGGGCTTTATCCGGGCCCGGCACCCGGAACCACTGCTTTTTTCTACGGCCTGCCGCTGCCACGGGGTAACCAACATCCTGGGCCCGGCCGACTTGAAAACGGAATAACCCCTGCCAAATCTACCGGCCGGCAACCGCGCAACCATTTGTCGGGCCGAAAACAGAACAAGGAGAAAACGATGACAGGAAAATCACTGTGTGCCGGACTGGCGTTGCTGCTGCTGGCCGGCCTGGTTTCAGGCCCGGCCGCCGCCGCCCGAAAAGAGATTACTACGACCCTGGCTGAGCAGACCGGAATCGCGGTCACGATCTACAACCGCAACCTGGCCCTGGTCAAGGATCGTCGTTCACTGACCTTGCCCAAGGGGGAGGTGAGGCTCGCTTTTCGCGAGGTTTCCGGCCAGATCCGGCCCGCGACCGCCCTGTTTAGTGGCCGCGGCCTGAAAGTGATCGAGCAGAATTTCGAATTCGATCTTCTGACCCCGAAAGCCCTGCTGAAAAAGTTTGTCGGCCGCCAGGTCGAGGTGATTCGCACCCATCCAACCTCAGGCAAGGAAACCTGGCAGAAGGCCACGGTTTTGAGCGCCAACCAGGGAGTGGTGCTGAAATTCTCCGACCAGCATATCGAAACCGGGGTGCCGGGCCGGCTTTCCTTCCCCGGGGTGCCGGAAAACCTGCGGGACCGACCGACTCTGACGATGCTGCTCGACAACCTCGAGGCCGGCCGCAAGGAGGTTGAACTAAGCTATCTGACCAGTGGTCTCAAATGGAGGGCCGATTACGTTGCCGAACTCAATGCCGACGACACGTCCTTGAATCTCAACGGCTGGGTAACCCTGACCAATACCAGCGGCGCCACCTACCGCCGGGCCCGGCTTCAGCTTGTCGCCGGAGACGTCAACCAGGTCGCGCCGGAAGCCGATTACGGCCGCGACATCCTGAGAAAGGCGAATATGGGCATGGCTCCGCAGCCGGCCATGGCCCAGGAGCGGATGTTCGAATACCATCTCTACACCCTGTCCCGGCCGACGACGATTGCCAACCACCAGACCAAGCAGGTGGCTTTGCTCCAGGCGTCATCAATTCCCTGTCGCAAGGAGTTCGTGGTCCGGGGACGCGGCTTCTACTATCGCCAGGCGGCCCTGGGGGGGGAGGAAGGCGTCAAGGAAAAGGTCGGAGTCTTTGTTAAAATCGAAAACCGCAAACAAAACCATCTGGGCATGCCCCTGCCCAAGGGAGTGGTCAGGGTCTACAAGGAGGACAGCCGGGGCGCGCTGCAGTTTGTCGGTGAAGACCGCATCGACCACACGCCGGAAAACGAGGTTGTCCGGCTGAAGCTCGGCGACGCCTTTGATCTCACGGCCCGGCGCCGGCAGACCTCGTTTAAGAAAATCAGTGGCGACCGGCGTCACAGCTACATTTACGAAGCGGCATTCCGTATTGAACTAAAGAATGCCAAACCTCAGGCCACGAAAGTCAAGATTGTCGAGCCGATTCCCGGGGACTGGGAGATCTTGAGTGAATCACAACCCCACAGCAAGCCTGGAAGTTCCACCGCAACCTGGCAGGTCGAGGTCCCGGCGAAAGGGAAA
>WFRT01000173.1 GCA_015486445.1 Pseudomonadota bacterium
CACCCCGGTCTACATGGGTTCGGCCTATAAAAACAAGGGCGTCCAGCCCCTGCTCGACGCCACCGTCGAGCTTCTCCCCAATCCCTCCGAGGTCGTCAACACCGCCCTCGACCTCGACAACGACGAGGCCCCGGTCGAACTCGGCAACTCTCCCGACGACCCCACCGTGGCTTTAGCCTTCAAACTCGAGGACGGCCAGTACGGCCAGCTCACTTACATCAGGGTTTACCAGGGCATCATCAAGAAGGGCGACACCCTGATCAACAGCCGCAACGGCAAGAAGATCAAGATCGGCCGCCTGGTCAGAATGCATGCCAACCAGATGGAAGACATCGAATCGATCCAGGCCGGCTACATCGGCGCCCTCTTCGGCATCGACTGCGCCTCGGGCGACACCTTCTGCGCCCCGGGACTCAACTACTCGATGACCTCGATGTTCGTGCCCAAGCCGGTCATCTCCCTGGCCATCATCCCCAAAGACAACAAGGCCCAGATCAACATGTCCAAGGCTTTGAACCGCTTCTCCAAGGAAGACCCGACCTTCCGCACCTATATGGACGAAGAGACCAACGAAACCATCATCGAGGGCATGGGCGAACTCCACCTCGAAGTTTATGTCGAGCGCATGCGGCGTGAATACAACGCCGAAGTCACCACCGGCCAGCCCCGGGTCGCCTACCGCGAGACCATCACCCGGCGGGCCGAGTTCAACTACACCCACAAGAAACAGACCGGCGGTGCCGGCCAGTTCGGCCGCGTGGCCGGCTACATGGAACCCTACGACGAAGGCGAGTTCGAATTCATCAACAAGATCACCGGCGGCGCCATTCCGACCCAGTATATCGCGGCGGTGGAAAAAGGCTTCAAGTCCTGCATGAACAAGGGACCGCTGATGGAGTTTCCGGTCACCGGCATCCGGGTCGAGATCAACGACGGGGCTTCGCACTCGGTCGACTCCTCGGAAATGGCCTTCCAGGCCGCGGCCCGGGGGGCTTTCCAGGAGGCCTACAAAAAGGCCAAACCGGTCATTCACGAACCGATCATGAAGGTCGTGGTCGAAACCCCGACCGAGTTCCAGGGCACCGTGATGGGCACCATCAACCAGCGCCGCGGCACCATCGTCGGGGCCCAGGAAGAGGGTCCGATGTGCGTTATCGAGGCCCAGGTGCCGCTGGCCGAGATGTTCGGCTACTCCACCGTGCTGCGTTCCAGCACCCAGGGCAAGGCCCAGTTCACCATGGAGTTTGCCACCTACCGCCAGGTGCCGCAGAGCATCGCCGAAGAACTGATCAAGAAAAAGGCTGAAGAGGCCAAGAAAGGCGCGGCTTAAGGAGCCCGGAGTCGGGATGAACAACCCCCAGTCGAACAACCGGGTAATCTACCTGAGAGAGAGGAATTTTGAAATGCTGAAAAAAGATTTGATGCTTCGCAACCCCCTGCGCGCGGTCAGTGACGAGAGCGGCTACATCCTGCCCGAAGGCGGCCTCGGCGCGGTTGTCGCCCGGGCCGGAGTCGGCAAAACCGCCCTGCTCGTCCAGCTTGCCTTAAACTCGCTGCTGAAAGGCGACAACGCCCTCCACATCAGCCTCGGCGACCCGGTACGCAAGGTCAATCTCTGGTACCGCGAGGTCTTCAACAACATCGGCTCCCAGTTTCACATCGAGAAAATCGACGACCTCTGGAACGAGCTTCTGCCGCAGCGCTTTATCATGACCTTCAACATCGACGGCTTCAGCGTGCCCCGGCTCGACGAACGCCTCACCGAGCTCGCCGACCAGGATATTTTCAAGCCCCAGATGATCCTCATCGACGGTTTGCCCTTCAACGAGGGACAGATCAAGCGCACCGACCTGCACGCCTTAAAGGAGCTTTCGGAAAAGTTTCACTCCCATATCTGGTTTACAGTCCGCAGCCATCGACACGAAGAGCCCGACTCCAACGGCATGCCGATCCAGATCAGCGAATTCATCGACCTGATTGACGTCGTCATCAAGCTCAAACCGGAAGAAAACGACATCAAGCTCAACGTCCTCAAGGGCAACGGCCAGCTTTCCAATCACAACCTGGCCCTCGATCCGGCCACCATGCTGATCAAGGATTAAGCGGCTTAAAAAGTTGCGCCCTGACCGGCGTTTTCCCGAATGACCCAGGGCGAAGCTTCGGCTTCGCCCTTTTTTTGCCGGCCGCCGGCAAAACCCGCTCACAAAAGCCGCTCACGAAACCCCCGAGGTTGCCATTGCGGCAGGCTTTGTGTTAGAGGCCGGAACCAGAGCGCTCCACAACCTTATTTTCAGGATCCCGACAACCCATGAATCAACCCGCCATCGCGCCGCTGCCCGACTCGGTCCACCACCTCACCCTGGGCGACAAGGATATCTACCTGGTCGGCACCGCCCACGTCTCGGCCGCCAGTGTCGACGAAGTCGTCGAAACCATCGAAAGAATCCGGCCCGCGGCCGTCGCCGTCGAGCTTTGTCCCAAGCGCTACGAGGCCATGACCCGGCCCAAAGACTGGCAGGAGATGGACATCGTCAAGGTCATCAGGGAGAAAAAGGCCCTGTTTCTCTTGGCCCAGTTGATCCTGAGCGCCTTCTACCGGCGCCTCGGCAAGCAGCTCGGCATCCGTCCCGGGGCCGAAATGATGGCCGGCATCGAGGAGGCCGAAAAGATCGGCGCCGAGTTGGTGCTGGCCGACCGGCCCATCGACATTACCCTGAAAAGGGTCTGGGGCCATCTCGGCTGGTGGCAGAAGCTGAAGATGATCTTTCACCTCTTGAGCGGGGTCGTATTCAGCGAGGAAATCGACAAGGAAATGGTCGAGGAGATGCTCAAGCAGGACCAGCTCGAAACCCTGCTGGCCGAGTTTACCGAGGGCTTTCCCGAGGTCAAGCGCCGGCTGATCGACGAGCGCGACATCTTCCTCGCCCAGAAGCTCCGCCGCGCCCCCGGCAACAC
>WFRT01000174.1 GCA_015486445.1 Pseudomonadota bacterium
GGTAGACCAGGGTGAAAACCAGGGCCGCGAAAAAGATATTGGTCAGCGGCCCGGCGACAATGATCGCCATCCTCCGCCAGGGCCCCTTGTGGGCATAGGAAACCTTTTGTTCCTCGGGGCTGAGTTCCTCTTCCGGGTCTTCTTCATCCCCCCGGCTTTCACCCAGCATCTTGACGTAGCCGCCCAAGGGAATCGCCGACAGGATATACTCGGTATCCCCCTTGCGCACCCCGCATATTTTCGGGCCGAAACCGAGGGAGAAGACCAGGACCCGGACCCCGCTCAGCTTGGCGACGATAAAGTGTCCGAGTTCATGGACGAAGATCAGCACCCCTAAAACAACAATCGCAGCGACAACACTATACATAAAAAAATATCCGAATTAATTGAGAGTTCAGTCCCGGGTTTTCATTTTCATTGTCATTTCGGCGCCCAGCTCCTCCCGGACCCGGGTGTCGCAGTCGAGAATTTCCTGCAGGCTGGAAAAATTCCGGGGCCGGGTTTTCTTAAGGACCGCGGCCACGGTGCCGACGATGTCCAGAAAACCGATGACCCCGTGGCGGAAGCGGTCGACGGCGAACTCGTTGGCGGCATTGAAGGCGATCGCCCCGGAGTCCCCCATTTCGAGGGCTCTTCGCACCAGTTTGAGGGCCGGAAAACGCTCCTCGTCGGCGGCAAAGAAGTCGAGCCGGCCGATCTCGGCCAAATCGAGCTTGGGCAGGTCCAGCACCAGTCTTTCCGGAGCGCCGAGAGCATAGGAAATCGGCAGGCGCATGTCCGGCAGGCCGAGCTGGGCCAGGACCGAACCGTCGACATATTCGACCAGTGAGTGCACGATGCTCTGGGGATGGACCACGACCTCGATTTTTTCCGGCGGAATATCGAACAGCCAGCGGGCCTCGATAATCTCCAGGGCCTTGTTCACCATGGTGGCCGAATCGATGGTGATTTTGGGCCCCATCTTCCAGCGCGGGTGCCGCAGGGCCTGTTCCGGGGTCACCGCCGCCATCTCGGCCGGGGAAAAGTCTCTGAAGGGTCCCCCGGAAGCGGTCAGGATAAGTTTTTCCACTTCCCGGTGGGATTCCCCGTTCAGGGCCTGCCAGATCGCCGAATGTTCGCTGTCCAAAGGCAGAATCCGGGCCCCGGTGGCAGTCGCCACCCGGTTCAGCAGGCGGCCGGCCATGACCATCGACTCCTTGTTGGCCAGGGCCACGTCCTTGCCGGCCTCCAGGGCCGCGTAGGTGGGCTCGAGGCCGACCGCCCCGACCATCGCCGCGACCACGATATCGGCCTCCGGGCAGGTCGCCACGGCCAGGCTTCCCTCGCGGCCGATGAGAATCGGGATGTCGAGGCCGTCGCGCTTCAGAAGTTCGGCCAGCTTCGCGGCCCCGGTGCTTTCCTGGACCGCCAGCAGGCGAGGCTGAAAACGCCGGGCCTGCGCCGCCAGGGTTTCGACATTGCGGCCGCCGCCGAGGGCCACGACCCGGTAGCGTTCGGGAAAGCGGGCGACGATATCCAGCGTACTGCGACCGATCGAACCGCTGGCCCCGAGCAGGGCGAGCTTCCTGACTTCTCCGGCCACGATTACATGCCCCAGAGCGAATAGAAGTAAAAGATCACCGGGGCGGCAAACAGGACGCTGTCGATGCGGTCGAGAAAACCGCCGTGGCCCGGGATCAGGCTGCCAGAATCCTTGATTCCCTGGCTGCGCTTGAGGAAGGATTCGAAAAGGTCACCGAGCTGGCCGCAGAAATTGGCCGCGACCCCGAGGGCGGTCAGCAGGTTCCAGGGCAGGTCCACGAGGTTCAGCCAGCCCAGCAGCAGGGCGAAAAAGGCACCGCCGAACAACCCGGCGACAAAGCCCTCGACCGTCTTGTTGGGACTGATCCGGGGGGCCAGTTTGCGTTTGCCGAAATAGCTTCCCCCGTAATAGGAGAAGGCATCCCCGCCCCAGGTCACCGACAGCAGCAGGACCACCAGGGCCCGGCCCTGGGGCAGGGTAAAAATAAGATATATATGGGCAAAAAGATACGGCAGGTAGACGACGAAAAGCAGGGCCATGGCAAAGCGGGGCAAGGCCTCGCTTTCCAGCCCGCTGAAAAAGAGCAGCAGGACGAGGATGAAAAACCCCAGGCCCAGGGTCCCGGCCAGGCCGACGTCGCCGCCGAAAAAAGCGGCAAACATCATCAGGAAGGAAACAAACCATACCGGGCCGTGCAGCAGGAAGCCGCCCCGTTCGCCAAAAAAAAGCGGCCAGCCCTCGTTCATCGCCAGCCCGAGAATCAGCAGCAGAAAAAGCAGAAAGAGCCAGGCCGGGGTCCAGGCCAGGAAAACGGCAAGCAGCGGCAGGGCGACAAGCGCGGCGTAGACCCGCTGGTTGCAGAGCAGTTTTTTCAGCGTCTCGCTGCGGCTTACGCCCTCAAATTTAGCCTTTAATTTCGAGATCATGACTTGTCCCCTCACCGCCTTCCAGCACTCGCCCGAAACGGCGCTCGCGATGCTGGAAATCATGGATTATCCCGAGCAGCTCATCGCGAGAAAAATCGGGCCACAGGGTGTTGGAGAAATAGAGTTCGGTATAGGCCAGCTGCCAGAGCAGGAAATTGCTGATCCGGTACTCTCCCCCGGTGCGAATCATGATGTCGGGATCGGGCAGGCCGGCCGTATTGAGTTTTTCCGCAAACCGTTCCGGGGTAATCGCCCCCGGTTCAAGATTGCCGGCCGCGACCTCCCGGGCCAGGGCGGTGGCGGCATCGCAGATCTCGTCCCGGCCGCCGTAACTGATGGCCAGATTCAGGGTCATGGTCCGACCCGGGGCGGTTACCTCACAGGCTTTTTCCAGCTCCCGGCGCACGGCGCTGTCCAGGCGTTCGAGCCGGCCGATGGCCCGCAGGCGGATGCCCTGCTCGACCAGCCGACCGGTTTCCCGCTTCAAATAGCTGTGCAGGAGACGCATCAGGGCGGAAACCTCAAACGCCGGCCGCAGCCAGTTTTCGGAGGAGAAGGCGTAGAGGGTAAGAACCTCGATGCCGATTTCGGCGCAGCTGCGAACCACCAGGTCAACGGTGTCGGCCCCGGCCTCGTGACCCTTGACCCGAATGCGGCCGTGCTGTTTGGCCCAGCGGCCGTTGCCGTCCATGATGATGGCGATGTGCCGGGGCAGGGGGCCGGCCTGGTCAGGAGTTTCCGTCATATCTTTGATTGCAGAACAGGGATGAAATTTAATAAAAGCGCATAACGCCGGTGAACTATGGATTTACCCCGGTTATTAACTTATCAGGCCTCCGGTTGCAAGTTTTTTCAATTTTCCGCCGGCCTTGAAAACCGGGTCGGAAAGGCTTTTTACCGGCGCGCCGGCGCAGAAAGCACTTGACATTGACCGCGGCCTCCCGCACATATGGCCCTGGCCCGGCGGGGCCCCAAGGCCCCGGAATGCAACCCCTGTGCAAACAACCGCTTTCAGACCCCGGCATGGATTCGACTCCCGCTATCGCTTTCAACGACAAGCTGGTGCTTGCCCCGCTGGCCGGCTTGAGCGACCGGCCCTTCCGCCGGCTCTGCCGGGCGTTCGGGGCCGATTTCGCGGTCAGCGAAATGATCAGCGCCAAGGGCCTGGTCTACGGCGACCGCAAGAGCCGCATACTGCTGGCTCCCGGGCCCAGCGACAAGCCGCACTGGGTCCAGCTTTTCGGCTCCGATCCCGAAATTATCCGGGCCGCGGCCGAAATCGCCCTGGCAAACGGGGCTAACCTGGTCGATCTGAATATGGGATGCCCGGTCCGCAAGGTTGTCAAAACCGGGGCCGGGGCGGCGCTGCTCAAGGATCCGGCCCGGGCCGGGGCGATCATGCGGGCCCTGGCAAGGGCCCCGGCCATCCCCTTTACGGTCAAGATCAGAACCGGCTGGGACCGGAGCCGCCCGGTCCTGGAGCTTTTCATCGCCCTGGCCGCCAATTTCGGAGCCCGGGCCCTGACCTGCCACCCCCGAACCGCAACCCAGATGTTTTCCGGCCGGGCCGACTGGCTCCGGCTGCTCAAGGCGGCCCGCCGGGCTCCGCTGCCGATCATCGGTTCCGGCGATCTTCGCGAACCGGACGAAGCCGTAAAAGCCCTGCAGCAACCGGGGATGGCCGCCGTCATGCTGGGCCGGGGCACCCTCGGCCGGCCCTGGCTTTTTCGCGAATGCCGCGCCTTGCTGGAAGGGGGGCCGGGCTGGCGGCCGGAACCCGGACTCAAACTTGAAACCATCCTCAAGCATGGAAAGTGGCTGCGCGCCGAATACGGCGAAAAAACCGGCCTGCTGCTCTACCGCAAGCACCTGGCCTGGTACGTCAGGGGAATGCCGGGTGCAGCCGCCTTTCGCAGCCGCCTGTTCGCCATCCGAAGCTTTGCCGAACTCAACCAGTCCCTGGCCGGGGTTTTTCAAGGCTAGTTTTCCCGTTGTCTTTTACGATATTATTTGCTAGCTAGGGGCAGATTTGGTACCGATTTCAATCTCTTCCAAGGAAAATTCAACCATGATCAACGAAAAAGAAAGCAACGAGGCCCGGGGCATCACGGGCCGCCGCTACCTCGTCTGCCAGCGCCTGGGCGACGTCTTCGAAGTCAAGGAAGGCCTGGCCTGTCATCACCCCAAGGAAAAATGCAAATACCGTCTCGACTGCCCGATCGACCAGATCGGACGCAATGAGTAAAGCGTCCGGTCCGGCCCGCCTGCTGATGCTCCAGGGCACCGGTTCGAGCGTCGGCAAAAGCGCCCTGGTCGCCGGCCTCTGCCGCCTCTACCGCAGCCGGGGATTCAAGGTGGCGCCTTTCAAGGCCCAGAACATGGCCCTGAACTCCTTCATCACCCCGGAGGGGGCCGAGATCGGCCGGGCCCAGGCGGTCCAGGCCGAGGCCTGCGGCCTTGCCCCCCACGTCGACATGAACCCGGTCCTGATCAAGCCCAACAGCGATATCGGGGCCCAGGTCATCATCCACGGCCGGGCCATCGGCAACATGACCGCGGCAGCCTACCACAACTACAAGGAGACCGCCTGGCGGGCGGTCTCCGAAAGCCTGGAAAGATTAAGACGCAACTTCGAACTGGTGATCATCGAGGGCGCCGGCAGCCCGGCCGAAATCAACCTGCGGGACAAGGACATCGTCAACATGGGGCTGGCCACCCGGGTCGAGGCCCCGGTGCTGCTGATCGGCGATATCGACAAGGGAGGAGTTTTCGCGGCCCTGGTCGGCACCCTGGAATTGCTGGCCCCGGAGGAACGGCAGTTGATCAAGGCCTTTATCGTCAACAAGTTTCGCGGCGACGTCAAGCTCCTGGAACCGGGCCTTGAGACGATCACCGGGCGCTGCGGCGTACCTTTCGCCGGGGTCGTGCCCTGGTTCGGCTCCGAGATCTACATCCCGGAAGAGGACGGGGTAGCACTCGAAGACGACAAAAACCGCCGCCCCGCCACCGAAAGCGCTCCCGGCCGCCTGCGCGTCGGCGTCATCCGCCTGCCCCACATCTCCAACTTCACCGATTTCGACCCCCTGCGCCAGGAAAGCGGAGTCGATCTCGAGTATCTGGAGCCAAACTCCCCGCTCTGCGGCTTTCACCTGGTCATCCTGCCCGGCAGCAAGAACACGCTGGCCGATCTCAAACTGCTCAAAAAGGCCGGCCTCGAAGAGCGCCTGAAAGCCTTCATTAAAACCGACGGGACCGTGGCCGGGATCTGCGGCGGTTTCCAGATGCTGGGAGAAAAGCTCCTCGACCCGGAGGCGATAGAATCCAGCCAGGGTGAAATCGAGGGCCTGGGGCTGCTGCCGGCGGTCACCGAAATGGCCCCGGAAAAGATTACGCTTGCAACCCGGGCCCGGGTTGAAAACGCCGATTTCGGCACCGGGCTGCAGGTCAAAGGCTACGAAATCCACCAGGGCCGGACCACGGCCACCGCCCCCGGGGCCGCCGTCATGCTGCGCAATGAAAAGGGAGAAAACGACGGTCTGGTAAGCCGCCGGGGGCAGGTCTGGGGCTGCTACCTGCACGGCATCTTCGACAACGACGCCTTCCGGAAAACCTATCTCGACTGGCTCCGGTCCCGGACCCTGCCGGCCGCGTTCCAAAGGGAAAACACCGCAGCCGATGCCCTCCCCTACCGGGAGCGCAAAGAGCGCGGCCTTAACCAGCTGGCCGCGCTCCTTGAGGAAAGCCTTGATATGGAAATGATCGACCGCATCGCCGGACTGCAGGGATAAGGACTGGGGAATGACTACGACCGGTGCCGGCAAAACCCGCTTTTCGATGGCTCTCTACTGCCTGATCGTCGTCGCCCTCCTGGTTGCGGCCGTCATCGGCTCGGCCGCGGTCGGCGCCGCCCGCCTGCCGGTTTCCGAAGTGGTGCGGGTTTTCGCGGATTTCATCACCGGCGCGGCCCGGCCCGAAACCGGGGACGCCGCCCGCCTGATCATCCTCGACGTCCGCCTGCCCCGAATTGCCACCGCGCTTTTAGTCGGGGCCAGTCTCGGGGCCGCCGGGGTGGTTTTCCAGGGCCTGCTGCTGAATCCGCTGGCCGATCCCTTTACCATCGGGGTTTCGGCCGGCGCCGCCTTCGGGGCCACGATCGCTATTCTCCTGCCCACCCTGGTCGCCCTGCCGGCCATCTTCTCCGGCCTGGCGCTGGTACCCTGGTTCGCCTTTGCCGGTGCCGTCTTTTCCCTGGCCCTGGTCTAC